>DATFGC010000077.1:0-7096 GCA_035249765.1 Gemmatimonadales bacterium
GGAGGTGAAAACGAAGAGAGCCGCGCACCTGCCGCGGCTCCCAAGTCTACCTCCCCTCTACCCTCTTCGCTCTTCGCTACTCGCGATGCGCTACTCGCTGTTGGTCAGCGCCCCCAGGGTCGCCTCCAGCTCCTCGTCGCGGACCCCGCCACCCCGCCGGGCTTCGGCCAGCGCGTGGCGGGTGAGGATCGTGCCGGTCCATACCCCGGAGGGCATCCGGCGCAGCGCCTCGAGCATCTCCCGCAGGTCGGCCGGCGCGACCGGCTTCACCAGGTAACCCCGGAACCCCGCCTCCCGAAGCCGCCGGGCATCGCCGGGGTTGCCCACTGCGGGAAGCATGATGAGCGCCGGCTGGCCCAGCTCCGGCTCGCTGTGGATGCGGCGGGCGATGGCGTCGTATCCGTCCGCGTCGTGGTCGCTGAACAGCACCATTGCGACCGGACGGCGCTCCCGGGCCCGCTTCCGCAGCTCCTCGATCGCCTCCTCGCGATGTCCGACCCCCACGGCCTGGAAGCCGGCCGCGTCGGCGACCTGAGCCCATCCGGCCCGCTGATCCGGATCCGCGTCGACCACCATCAGTCCCAGGGTCGGCTGAGGGGGGGCGAGCTCCTCCTCGGCCGGGAGCGGGACCGCCTCCGAGCCATCCACCACCGGCAGCGGGAGCGAGAGCGAGAAGCGGACTCCCGCGCCCTCGACGCCGGCCGCCGAGAGCTCTCCCCCGAGCAGCCGGGCCAGATGATGGGCGATGGGCAGCGCGAGGCTGCCGTCCCGCCCCGGATAGGCATCGCCCCGGGTGAACGGCTCGAAGAGCATGGGAAGCAGATCGGGGGCGATCCCCGGACCGCTGTCTTCCACTGTGAAGCGGACACCGCCGCTGGGCGCCCGCATGGTGCCGCGGCCCACTTCGAGCACGACTTCGCCCCGCTCTATCCGGTTGAGCCCGTCCCGGATCAGCGCGGTCAGGACCTGCCGGATCCGGCCGGGGTCGGCCAGCACCCGCCTTGGGGTATCCGGGCGCCACGCCATCCGCAGGGTCAGCCCCTTTGCTTCGGCAAGGGCGGTGAGGGTACCCGCCATGTCCTCGATCATCAGCCGGAGGTCGAAAGGAATCGGCTCCAGCGGCAGGGTCCCGCTCTCCAGCCGGGAGTAATCGGAGACTTCGTTGAGAATGCTGCGCAATGCCTCGCCGGCGCCCTGCACTGCATCCACGTAGGCGCGCTGGGTGGGCTGCAGTGCGCCGCCCCGAAGCAGCGCGGTCAGCCCTAGGATGGTGTCGGCCGGCGTCCGCATGGTCCGGCTCAGGGTGGCCAGGATTTCCCCCCGCACCAGGTTGGTGGATTCGGCGGCGGCCCGGGCCCGTCGAAGCGCCTCCACCTCGACCAGCAGCTCCGCGAGCTCGGTGCTGGCGCGATCGTGGGCGACCAACAGGCGGTCCCGCTCTTGAGCCGATTCGGCCAGGGTCTGGTTCAGCCCATCGAGCAACTCGCGCCACGCCGATGGCAGGGTCTCAAGAGAGCCAAAGGCGCGCAGCAGCGGATCGCCCAGCCGATCCAGCACGAAGCCTCCCCAGCGTGCGGGTTCCCCCAGCCGTCCCTGTTCGGGACGGTGAGACCAGCGTAGAAAATGGCTCCGATGAGTACTGCATTTATCGATCCAGCATGAAGTTACGTATGGCGGAGAGGCGCAACGACGCAAAGACGCAAAGTCACTTCCAATACATAGTTGTACTTACTACTACAAACTTGATCTTCGGCACGATCCCAAGTGGGACTTCCGCAACCGGTTATGAGTTTGAAAGAATCGGACAATTTATGGACAGTCCGCTTGGGAAGGCGCCTACCGCCTCACCGTTCCGGCATCCCCAGCCATCCCAAGCTCCGCCGCCCAGCTGCCTTGCCGCCTCCAGGCCGGGCAAACCGCCCGCCCTGTCGCGACCCTGCCGGGGCCGGGACCGGGACCGGGGACCGCCTCGGCAATTCAGGCCCAGCCCATCCGCTCCCGCAGCCGGGTGATGTGGGCCGTGTGATGCTTCCCGTGCCAGGCGTACATCGCCAGAATCGCGTCGAGCCGGAGCGAGGTCTGATGGTCGGGGTGGAAGTAGGTCCGGCTCCACTGTTCGTCGGTCATCGACCGGAGCAGCACGACCCAGCGGCGGTGCAGCGCCTCCAGCAGCACCAGCGACACCCCGATCTGGGTCCCGGCCGTATCTGGAAGCTCGGCCCACCGCGCTTCTTCGTACGGCTTGATGGCAGGATTCTCCTCGGTCAGCGCCAGCTTGAACCGGACATAGGCATTGAGGTGGCTGTCGGGCACATGGTGCACCACCTGTCGTACCGTCCACCCCCCCGGCCGATATGGGGTATCAAACTGCGCCTCGCTGAGCCCCTGCACCGCGCTCCGGAGCTGGGCCGGAAGCTCGGCGATCGCGGTGATCAGCCCTGCCCGTTGGTCCGGCGCGACAGTGACCTCCGTGAGCGAGAATGTCCCGATCGGGTAGCTCAGGTCATTCATCGGGCGGGGCCCTCCGCGGGTCCGAGTGACGGGGCCGCAATGCGAATGCCATCCTTGACCAGCGCAACCGCCCCGTCGGGCGGGATCTGGACGAACAGGTCGCGCCCGCTCTTGGTCAGCTCGGGGTAGCGGTCACCGATGTTGAAGAGCATCGAGCGCAGCACGATCTCCGGTACCGGAAATCCCCCCACGGTCACCCGGCTGAGCTGAAAGTGCGCCAGGCCCTTACCCGAGGGGAGCAGCACGACATCCGCTTTGAGCACCGTGGTGGAATCCATGATCGCGAGCAGCGGCCCCATCATTTCCCGGGCCTCGGGGGGAAGATCCTGGATTCGGCCGCTGAAAGTGATCGCCTGACTGTCGGTGGTGACCTGGATGCCGATGCTGTCGGGAAGCGGAGTGACGCCGAGCCGTACCATCAGGTAGGAAGCCCAGTCACCGCCCTCGATGAATCCCTCCCGGGCTTTCCGGTCGAGGAAGACGGAGTCCACCACCGCCTGGGCGCGGGCGACCCCGGCCGGAGTGATCCGTCCGGTGCCGTTCTGGGCCGGAAGCGTTCCTGCGGCGAGGAGCAGCAGCAGGCACCGGGTCATGCTGCTTCCGCCCGGGGCTTCTCGTCGCGCCACAGCACCATCGCCAGCAGCAGCGCGCCCACGGTGACGCCGACATCCGCGACGTTGAAGGTCCAGAAGCGGGCATCGCCGATGCCCACATCGATGAAGTCCACCACGCCAAGCGGAGAGCGAAGCCGGTCCAGCAGGTTCCCCATCGCCCCACCCGCCACCAGGGCGAGGGCCGCGGCGCGCAGGCGGGCCTCGGGCGCAGTGCGGCGGTAGAGCACCAGGAGAGCGAGGATCGCCGCCACGGCAAAGCCGCCGAACACCACCCGGGACGAGGCGCCAAAGGAGAGGTTCATGGCCGCGCCGGGATTATAGGCAAGGGTGACCCGCAGCCACTCGCCCATCAATGGATGGGGACCGGGATCCGCGGCCAGGGCCGTTTCCACCAGCTCCTTGGTGGAGCAGTCGGCCAGGACCAGGGTGCCGAGAATCGGCCAGAACCAGCGGGACTTGGGCATGCTGATCACCCTGGAAAATATATCCCTACGACCGGAAGAGCCCTCAGTCTTCAGCCTTCAGCTCTCAGTCGCTGAAGGCTGATGGCTGAAGGCTGATGGCTCTCAAACCGTTGGCAGAAACTGCGGCGCCCTGCGGGCTCCCGTGCCCTGCTCGAAATCGAACGCCATCCCGATGAGCTTTGCCTCGCTCCACGCCCGCCCGAAGAAAGAAAGCCCGATGGGGAGACCGTGGACCCATCCCGCCGGCACGGTGATGTGGGGATATCCGGCTACCGCGGCCGGCGAGGTGGCTCCTCCGGTGTACCGGTCGCCGTTCACCAGGTCGATCGGCCACGACGGTCCCGCGGTGATCGCCACGATCGCATCGAGGCGGAGCCGTGCCATCAGGGCATCGATCCCAAGTCCCCGGGACAGCCGCCGGCAGGTGGCCAGGGCGGTGCGGTACACCGGATCGGTGAGCGGACCCCGCTTCTGGGCCCGTTGGAAGATCTCCTGACCGAACCAGGGCATCTCCTTCTCCCGGTTGGCGGTGTTGAAGTCGATGATGTCGGCCAGGGTTCTGACCTCTGTCCGCTGATCTCGCGTCGCCAGGTACTCCGCCAGCCCCGCCTTGATTTCAAAATCCAGGACCACGATCTCCGGGTCGCCCAGCTTCTCCGCGTTAGGCACCTCGGCGGGATCCAGAATCACCGCGCCCAGCGCCCTGAGCGCGGCAATGGCTTCGGTCAAGACGGGGTTGACGCTCGAGGGTAACCCGAACCCCCGCCTCGCCACCCCGAGGCGCTTGCCCTTGAGCGCGCCGCGCTGCAGCGCATCCCGATAGGACCGGGCCATTCTGCCCGCGGCTCGGCTGGTGGCCGGGTCGCGCGGATCCGCGCCCTGAATGGCCTCGAGTACCAGCGCGGCATCGGTGACGGTGCGGCACATCGGGCCCGCGGTGTCCTGGGTCGCCGAGATCGGGATGATGCCGGCGCGGCTCACCAGGCCCACCGTCGGCTTGATCCCCACCAGCGCGCAGATGGAGGCGGGACAGGTGACCGATCCGTCGGTTTCGGTGCCGATCGTCACCGCGGCGAGATTGGCCGCCGCCGCTGCGCCGGACCCGGAGGACGAGCCGCAGGCGCTGCGGTCGAGCACGTAGGGATTCCGGGTCAGTCCGCCCAGACCGCTCCACCCGCTGGTCGAGCTGGTGGAGCGGTAGTTGGCCCACTCGCTCAGGTTGGTCTTTCCCAGCAGGACAACGCCGGCGCGGCGCAGGTTCGCCACCACCGTCGAATCCCGGGAGGCGCGGGTCCCGGCCAGGGCCAGAGACCCCGCGGTGGTGCTCATCCGATCGCCGGTATCGAGATTGTCCTTGACCAGCACCGGAATACCGTGCAGCGCGCCGCGGGATCCCGACGCCTTCCGCTCGGCATCGAGCTGGTCGGCGATGGCGAGCGCTTCCGGATTGATCTCCAGTACCGAGCGCAGGGTTGGACCGGCCTGGTCCACCGCGGCAATCCTGGCGAGATACTGCTCGGTGATGCCCCGCGCCGTCCATCTCCCCGAGCTCATTCCCTCCGACAGGGTGGCGATCGTGGCCTCCTCCAGCTCGAAGGCCTGCCCCTGCGACGCCGGCGGCCGGCCCGCACTGCGGGGAGCCTCGGGGAGTCCGCGGACCGCCCCGGCCAGCACCGCGCTCTGCAGAAACGCTCGGCGATCCATGAAGAATCCTCGATGAAGACTTCTCAATCTACTGACGGCTGAAGGCTGATGGCTGATGGCTGATGGCTTAAGTCTCCAGGCTGATGGCCGCGGGTGCGCCGCCGAGCTAGATTCCCCGCCGCCCATGCCCCTCGCGTCCGTCCAGCTGCGCCTCTCCGAGGTGATCGCCGCTTTGTCTTCGGCGCTGGACCTCACCGAGGGCCAGACCATTGGTCATTCGGCCCGCAGCTGCCTCATCGGGATGCGCCTGGCCGAGCGTCTCGATCTTCCTCCCGATCAGCGTCACGCCCTGTTCTACGCCCTCCTCCTCAAGGACGCGGGCTGTTCCAGCAACGCGGGGCGGCTGGCCTCGCTGTTCCAGGCCGACGACCAGACCCTCAAGCGCGAGCACAAGCTGATCGACTGGACCCGGACCCTTCCCGCGTTTCGGTATGCGATGCGCCTGGCGGCCCCGGAGGGCACGCTCCTCGACCGGGTGCGCCGGATTCTGGAGATCGCGCTGCGCAAGGAAGAGGTGGGACGCGGCATGATCGAGATCCGCTGCGATCGGGGCGCCGAGATCATTCGGATGCTGGGATTGCCGGAGGCGACCGCGGAGGCGGTCCGCAATCTCGATGAGCACTGGGACGGCAAGGGTCACCCCAGGGGTCTTGCCGAGGAGCAGATTCCGCTGCTGGGCCGGGTTCTCTGCCTCGCCCAGACCGCCGACGTGTTCTACTGCGCCTACGGGCTCGAGGCGATGACCACGATGCTGGCCAACCGGCAGCGCCGCTGGTTCGATCCGGCCCTGGTATACCACCTGACCGGGTTCCTGGGCGACCGGGAGTTCTGGGATGGACTGCGCTCCGACAACCCCGCCCTGCTGACCGCGGCTTACGAGCCGCCCGACCGGATCCTGGAGGCGACCGAGGAGCGAATGGATTCGGTGACCCGCGCCTTTGCCCGGGTGATCGACGCGAAATCGCCGTGGACCGGGCGTCACTCGGAACGGGTCGCGCTGTTGAGCCAGACCATGGCGCGCATCCTCGGTCTCGCGCCCGACGAGGAGCGCGACCTGGTCCGCGCGGCGATGCTGCACGAGATCGGCATGCTGGGGGTTTCCAGCCTGATCCTGGAGAAGCCGGGACCGCTCACCGGGGAAGAGCGGCAGGCGGTCGAGCGCCATCCCGCCTTCAGCTACGACATCCTCCGGCGGGTCGCGGTGTTCGAGCGGGTAGCGGAGATCGCGGCCTCTCATCACGAGCACCTCGACGGGACCGGGTACCCGCGGGGGCTGGTGGCGCGCCAGATGGATCTGCCGGCCCGGATTCTCGCGGTGGCGACCCGGGCCGAGGGGCTGCTGGCCGATCGCCCCTACCGCCGCGCTCTCACCTGGGATGCGATGCTGCAGGAGCTGGCGCCGCTGGTGGGGCGGAAACTCGACGAGCGGTGTTTTCGGGCGCTGGGGGAGCTTACGCCGAGGTAAGACGCAAAGACGCAAAGACGCAACGTAACTCCCCCGACAGCGCTGTTACGTTGCGTCCTTGCGTCGTTGCGTCGTTGCGCCCTAAGGCGGTCCCGCGCCACCACGTAATAGCCGCGCCACCCCCGGTATCACACTGATCCGAAGCAGCCCCTGGGGCGCGCTGAGCGTCGTAAGCTCTGCCAGCCGCGCCCGGGTCCACTCCGCATCGAGCGGTCCGGCCGCCCGGCGGGTCAGCGTCTCGCTGCCGATCGCGGCGACCCGGGCCAGTGCCCGCGCCGCGGGCAGCACCTCCCGGACCCGGGGAGTGCGCCGGGCGAGTGAATCGAGCGCCGGGAGCA
>DATFGC010000078.1:0-3412 GCA_035249765.1 Gemmatimonadales bacterium
TGACGACATGGGGGTCGCCGGCCGTGACCGTCACCACGGTGTCCGAGGGCGGGGCACCCGATGTCTCCAGCACGATGGCCTCGGACAGAGGAATCGTCCGCGTCTGACCGCCGGGCGCCTTGTCGTTCGGCGCGCGCGCTCCGCCGCAGGCGGCGACCGCGAGACAGAGCCAGCTTGCTCGTCCCCAGGGCCCCCGGAATATTCCGGCCATCGACTCCCTGGCGGTGAGAGGTTCACGGTGAGAGTGATGCGGTGCCCTCGCGCGATCGGCGCGCTGCTGCTGGCCTGTGCGTCGCCGCTCGCGGCGCAGGGCTGGGACGCGTCCGAGGCGATCGCACTGGTGCGCCGCGCGGTGGACCAGCGAGCCGCGGTCGAGGCCGACTCGATGCTGCTGAGCTATCGAACCCGCGCCCACGGGTTCGTCTTCTTCCTGGCGCAGGTCGGCGAGGGACTGGCCGAGCCGCCCCGGCTGATCAAGGCGGACGAGCTGGACGTGGAAGTGTATTGGCAGGCCCCCAACCACAGCAAGCAGGTGGTGCTCGGGTGGCGTGACGGAGCATTCCTCCCCACCGACATCGAGTACCACCGCGACCACCTGGGCATCGTCACCAACAACTTCGGCGACCGGATCCGGATCGGCGAAGGCGACGAGGTGCGCGACGCGATCCACCCGCTGTCGCGCGCCGGTCCCGAGCTCTACCACTATGGCCTCGGCGACTCGCTCACGATCCGGACCGGCAGCGGCGAGGTGACGGTGCAGGAGGTGCAGGTCCGGCCCCGCTCTTTCCACCGGCCGCTGGTAGTGGGGACGATGTTCCTCGACATCGAGACCGCCGAACTGGTCCGCTTCCGCTTCAGCTTCACCCCGTCCGCCTACCTCGACCGTCAGCTCGAGGACATCACCATCGCGCTGGAGAACGCCCGCTTCGAAGGTCGATGGTGGCTCCCGTACCGGCAGGAGATCGAGATCCGCCGTCGGGCGAGCTACTTCGACTTTCCGGCCCGCGGCATCATCCGGGGTCGCTGGGAGATCGAAGACTACGACCTGAACGTCGGCATTCCCCCGGAGGTACTCGCCGGACCGGCGATCGGCGGGCTCGTGAGACCCCAGCCCGGCGATTCGGGCTGGGACCAGCCGCTGTCGGAAGCGATCGCGGGGGTCGCCGCGCCGATCAACGAGCAGGACATGGAGGCGGTCCGGGTGGAGGTCGAGCGCATCGCAGGCTCGCGCGCCCTGGGCGGCCTTCCCTCCAGCCGCCTGGGGACCGGCTCGCTGAGCGACCTCGCCCGGGTGAACCGGGTGCAGGGCCTCGCGCTCGGCTTCGGAGGGGTCATCGGCATCGGCGGCAGGTTCAGCCTGCGGCCGAAGATCGGCTACGGCACCTCGGACGAGCGGGTCACCGGCGGACTCACGCTGCTCGCGGGGAGCGGCGCGACCCAGCTCTCACTGGGCGCCGAGCGACAGATCCGCGACTTCGCCGACTTCCCGGTCATCTCACCCATCCTCAACTCCCTGCTCGCGCAGGAGGCGGGCGACGATTACGGCGACTACGTCCTGCTGGACGCGGCGACGGCGGGCGTCCGTCACCGGCTCGACGGGCGGACATCGGTCGAGCTCCAGCTCGGAGTCGAGGAGAGCCATTCCGTCGACGTCGCAGCCACCCCCGCCAACGGCAGCTACCGACCGAATCCTCCGCTCGGCGCCGGCAGCTTCCGGATCGTGCGGGCGTCGCTGGAGCGGGCCAGCGGCGGCATGGCGGTGGAGCGGGACCTCCAGGGACGACTCTCGCTCGAGGCTGGCGAGGGGGACGCCGAGTACTTCCGGGCCGCCGTGGAGGCCCGCTGGCTCACCGGGGCGGGTCCGGGCCGCCTGCTCACCCGGGCGTACGGGGGAGTCGGCACGGACGGACTCCCGGCCTACCGCAGCTTCGCGCTGGGTGGCCGGGGCACGCTGCTGGGTGAGCCCTTCCGGGCGTACGGCGGCAGAGCGATGGCGCTGGCGCAGGCGGAGTGGCGGCTGGAGGTACCGGTGCCGGCGCTGCCGTTGGGCTCCTTCGCCAGCACCGGAAGACATCTCACCCTCGCGCCCTTCCTGGCCGCCGGCTGGTCGGAGCGCACGCTCCCGGGCGTGCCGTACGTGGAAACCGCCGGGGTCCGCCCGGTCGCCGGTCTGGCCGCGGAGTGGCTGATGGGTCTCCTCCGGCTGGAGCTCGGCGTAGCCCTCCGCAGCGGCGACGTGGGGATCAGCATCGACGTGAATCGGGACTGGTGGGGAGTCATGTAGGACAGTTATCAGCTATCCGCTATCCGCTATCAGAGGTCCACGGGCGGGCGCGCCTGGGCCGGGCACGCACCTCGGATAGCGGATAGCTGATAGCTGATAACTGGTAGCTGATAACTGATAGCTGTCCTGCTAGATTCCCGGTTCCCCTCCCTCACACTGGGCTGCTTGATGCAGTTTCTGGACGAATGGCTGGTCCCCACCGTCGAGCCGTTGCTGCCCGCTGACGCGATGGCCGCGCTCCGCCAGGAGGTCATGGCGGCGCCGGTGTCCCTGTGGGAGACGGCGGTGCAGCGACGGATGGTGACCGAGGACCAGGTGCTTGGTGCCATCGCCACCCGGTTCCGTCTCCCGGTCGCCGACCTCTCGCAGATCGACGCCCGGGTCACGGGCGTCATCCCCGAACAGCTCGCCCGGCGGTTCACGATCGTTCCGCTGGGGCAGACCGACTCCTACCTCGAGGTCGCCACCGCCAACCCGTTCGACATCGACGCCGAGAAGATGCTGGCCTTCGCCACCGGGCGAGAGGTGCGGATGTTGCTCGCATCTCCCGGCCGGCTCCGGGCCAAGCTGGACGAGATCTACCGGAGCGGCGAGGAGATCGTCTCCCGACTCCTGGCCGGCATCCACGAGGAGACCGAGGTCAAGGAGCTCGCCGAGGAGGAGGCGGAGTACGCGAGCGCCGAGGAGGCGAGCCAGCGTCCCATCATCCGGCTGGTGGACATGATGCTGGCGGATGGCGTGGTGAGCCGGGCCAGCGACATCCACGTGGAGCCGATCGAGGGCGGCGTGGTGGTGCGCTACCGCATCGACGGCGTGCTGCGCCAGGTCATGAAGGTGCCGCGAAACGCCGGTCTCCCGCTCATCTCCCGCATCAAGATCATGTCCGGGCTCGACATCGCGGACCGGCTCCGGCCGCAGGACGGCCGGGCCCGGGTCTCGGTGAACGGCGAGGCGGTGGACCTCCGGGTCTCCACGCTTCCCGCCTCCCTGGGTGAGAAGGTGGTCATCCGGATCCTGAGCCAGCGGACCACGGTGCTGAACCTGGAATCGCTGGGGATGCACCCGGACGAACAGGAGGCGGTCAAGCGGCTGCTGACCAACAAGGAAGGGATCATTCTGGTCACCGGA
>DATFGC010000079.1:0-5103 GCA_035249765.1 Gemmatimonadales bacterium
GCGACGACCGCACCCCACTCGGGCTCGGCGCCGGCCCGGAGCCGGGCCAGCCGCATCAGGTCATCGGCGCCGTCCTCAACCTCGGCCATCCAGCGCCGCACCGAGCGCGGGTCACTGTCCGAGGGCGCGGGCGGCCCGGTCCGGAGGGCCCGGGCGCGGGCGATCTCCTCGTTGGAGGCGCGGAGCCGCTCCAGCACCCGGTCGGGCATGTCACAGAGCCCCGTGGTGAGCAGGACCGGATCGCGGTCGGCGGGTGGGTCATCCGCAAACGGGTATTCGGCGGCCAGCTCGGGCACCCACTCCCGCGCCGCGCCGGCCTGGTGCCAGAGGGTGACCAGCGCGGCGATCGACTGGGCGGACCCAAGCCCCTTGAACCACTCGTCGCGGACCCGTTCGGCCGACAGTCCGGCGAGCCCCGGCGCGGCCGCCACCGCGGCGCGCCAGGTCTCCGGCTCGATGGTGAACCGGAGCCGGGCGGCGAATCGGAGGGCCCGAAGGATCCGCAGATAATCTTCCGCGAAGCGGGTGGCGGGGTTTCCCACCGCGCGAATGACCCGGCCTTCGAGATCGGCCGCGCCGGCGTGGGGGTCGCGCCATTCCCGTTTGATCGGATGATAGGCCAGCGCGTTGATAGTGAAATCCCGGCGGGCGAGATCTTCCTCCAGCGTCGCCCCGAATTCCACCACCGCGTGGCGGCCGTCGGTTTCCACGTCCTTGCGGAAGGTGGTGACCTCGTGGAGCACCCTCTGATTGTCCAGCACCCCCACGGTGCCGAAGCGGGCGCCCACGGCGACGGTGCGGGGAAAGAGCCGCCGCACCTCTTCCGGCCGGGCCGCGGTGGCCAGATCCACATCCATGGCGGGACTTCCCAGCAGCCGGTCTCGCAGCGCGCCGCCCACGCACCAGGTCTCGAACCCGGCCCGCTCCAGCGTCGCCGCGATGCCGACCACCTCGTCGGGCAGGTCCGAAAGCACCGGCAGCGAGAGCGGCATTAATCGCCCGCGCCGTAGGGGACGCCGGCCGAAAGCGCCAGCACCAGCTCCAGGCGCGCCAGCGACGGGGTGCGCGGCCCCGCCGGAAGCACACCCATGCGGAGCAGCTCGCCGCCTCCGCCGGAGAAGGCGTATTCCCCTCCGACCTCACCGGCGGCACAGCGGCTGGACAGCACCACCGGTTTGCCGTCCTCGAGCCAGCGGGTCAGCGCGGGCAGGGCTCCGGGCGGAATGTTCCCTCGCCCGAAGCCTTCGATCACCAGGCCGTCGCAATGGGCCCGGGCGCACTCGACCAGTGCCCCGTCGTCGCCCAGGACCAGCGGAACGATGGCCACCCGGGGCGCCAGGTCACGGGCCGCGAGGACGCGATGGGGCGCGGAGTCGCGCCCATACCGCACCTGATCCGACGCGGTGCCCAGCTCCGGCGCGTGGGGTGACGCGAAGGCGTCCAGCGCGAAGGTGTTCACCTTGGCGGCGAACCGGCCATCGAGGATCCGCCCGGCAAAGACCACCATCGTCCCCCGATTCCGGCTGGCCGGCGCGCCGGCCACCGCGATGGCTGCGCGGAGATTGCCGGGACCATCCCAGCCGGGGTCGCTCATGGTGCGCATGGCGCCGGTCACCACCACCGGCACGGCGGGGGGAAGGGTGCGGGCCAGCAGGTAGGCGGTTTCCTCCAGGGTATCGGTGCCGTGGGTGATAACCACACCGGTCAGCCCCTCCCCGGCGGAGACCAGCCGGGCGACCCGGTTGCGCAGGGCCCAGAGTTCGGCCGGCCCGCGATGGACGCCGGGCAGCCGCTCCCAGTCCTCGACCCGGAGCGCGGAGCGGTCCTCCAGTCCGCCGATGGCGCTGACCAGCTGCTCGGCGTCGAGGGCGGGAATGTTCCCCCCGGCCGCGCTGCTCCGCTGCATGGCGATGGTGCCGCCCGTCGCAAGGAGGTGAACCACGGTCAACGGTGAACGGTCAACGGTGAACGGGAAAAGCCGCACGGAACGGACCCGGACGCCTGCAAGGCTTGTCCCGCTGACTGTTGACCGTTGACTGTTGACGCTCTATCCGCACAGCACGCTCCCCCCGTTGACGTTGAGCACCTCGCCGGTGATGTGCCGCGCCAGCGGGCTGCACAGGAACAGGATCGGCCCCGCGATATCCTCGGGAGGCGGGATGCGCCGTAACGGGATGGTGGCGGCGATCCGCGCCTTGCCTTCTCCGGCGTAGGGCCCGGCGCTCATCTCGGTATCCACCCACCCCGGGGCCACGCAATTGACCGTGATGTCGGGGGCGTATTCGATCGCCAGCGACTTGGTCATCGAGATCAGCGCCCCCTTGGTGGCGGCGTAGTCGGCGTGGAACGCCTCGCCCCGCTGGCCTGCCGTGCTGGACACCAGCACCACCCGCCCTCCCGGACCCATCAATCCCAGCGCAGCCCGGGTGGTGAGAAAGACCGCGTCGAGATTCTGGGTCATGGTGGCGCGCCAGCGCTTTTCGGGGAGCCGTCCCAGGGGCAGCTCTTCGGCGGGCCACACCCCGGCGTTGGCGACGAAGCAGTCCAGCCCGCCGAACGCCGCGCGGCATTCCCGGAAGACCCGCTCCACCACTTTGGGATCGGCCAGATCGCCGCCGGAGTGGAAGGCCCGCCGTCCCATCGCCCGGATCTCCCGGGACACCGTCTCCGC
Organism: Gemmatimonadales bacterium; assembly: GCA_035249765.1. GTDB lineage: Bacteria > Gemmatimonadota > Gemmatimonadetes > Gemmatimonadales > GWC2-71-9 > JABFSM01. The sequence goes on from DATFGC010000079.1 coordinate 2,672, forward strand.
GTCGGCGGTGCGGGTGTGAAAGGTGACGCCGACATCCGCGCCCGCCCGCGCGAACATCAGCGCCGTGGCCCGTCCGATGCCGCGCGACCCGCCGGTCACCAGCACCCGCTGCCCCGCAAAACCGATCATGGCTCGAGCTCCGCTTCGATCGCTTCGACGATGAGATGCTCCAGCGCGAGGTGCATTTCCTGGATCCGGCTGGAATCGTCCGAGGGAATCACGATCGCTTCGTCCACCAGGGCGCGCAGCGCACCGCCGCCCCGGCCGAGAAATGCGACCACTCCGAGTCCGCGAATTCGCGCGGCGCCGGCGGCGGCGAGCAGATTGGGGCTGGCGCCGCTGGTGCTGTGCAGCACCAGGAGGTCGCCGGCCCGGCCCAGCGCCTCGATCTGCCGCACGAAGATCTGCTCGAACCCGAGATCGTTGCCGGCCGCCGTGAGCAGCGAGGTGTCGGTGGTGAGGGCGATGGCGGCATAGGGGCGCCGGGACCCCTTGAAGCGCACCACGTATTCGGTGGCCAGATGCTGCGCGTCCGCCGCGCTGCCCCCATTGCCGGCAAAGAAGAGGGTCCCGCCTCCCCGGATCGTCTCCGCATAGCGCCGCGCCAGCACCGCCACGGCCGGCGCCAGCTCGGCCGTGGCCAGCGCGGTCCGGGAAAGGTCGGTCAGGCCCGCGGCAATCCGCTCGGCGACCGTCACGCTCCGTCCTCCAGCAGGTGACGCAGCCTGTCGAGCAGGCCGGTCTTGAACAGGACGGGCGCCACCGGCTCGACCCCGGCATCCGCCAGAATGGCCGCCGGATTCCTCCGGGCCAGATAGTCCGCCTGGGACGATCCTCCGGCTTCGCAGAGAAACCGGTAGCCGGCCCCGATGAGCCGGTCATCGCCGTGATTGTCGGCGGCGATGATGTCGGCCAGCCCCTCGGCCAGCAGCTCGCGGGCCCGCCGGCCTCTTCCCCGCGAGGTGAGCACGGTAGTGGCGTCGACCTGCAGCACCGCACCAAGGGATTTCCAGTGCCGCGCCGATTCGAGTGTGCAGGCGGCATAGCGTTCCGGGTGGGCGAGCAGCGGTACCAGGCCGAGCTGTCCGATCTGATGGAGCGCGTTGGCGATCGAGGACAGCGCGGTGAGCCGGCTGAATTCGACCAGGATGTAGCGGGTGCCGGCGAGCCGGATTTCGGGATGCTCGGCCAGATCGGGCGTCACCGCCCGGTCCAGCATCAGCTCCACCCCCCGGTGCAGCGTCACCTCGGCGGGCGCCACCGCCGACAGCGCGTAAAATGCCGCATCGTGCCCGGGCGGTAGTCCCCGGCTCAGGTGCCCGATGGTGTGATGCGGCGTGAGACACACCGCGGTCACTCCGGATTCCCGCATGGTGGTGAGGACCCGGACCGATTGCTCAACGCTGCGCGACCCGTCGTCCACCCCGGGCAGCAGATGACAATGGAGATCGATCACCGGATGCCCGGCCCCCCGGTGCGCAGCCCCGAGGCGAAGCGTCCCAGGCCGGCGGGATTGCGCTCGGCCTGGGCCTTGAGCGCCAGGGTCACCAGGGCGTCGGCGGCGAGGAGGTCGAGCGCGACATCCCGCCCCCCGGGGTGCGCCAGGGTTGCCGAGAGCGCGGCGCCTGCCGCCGCCGCGAGATCGGCGGCCGGATCATTCGACACTGATGCCCGCTCGAGATAGCTCGCGGCCCGGGCCCGGAGGGCGGGCGGAGCACCCAAACTTTGTTGGTGGAACCAGTCAAGAATTGACGTCACGGCCGTACGAAGTCGTCGAACCCGTTCGTCAGCCATTCCTCGATCAATCGGGGGGCCGCTTCCCGCGCAGCGGGCAGGAGGGCCGGGTCGCCGGCGCTGCCCGAGGCGAAGGCCGGACGGCCGCCTCCCCTGCCGCCGCTCACCGCCGCGATCCGGTTGACCAGGTCACCCGCCTTGAAGCCTCGCTGGACCAGGTCGTCGGTGAGCGCCACGTGGAGCGCGCCCCGCCCCGAGGTGCCGAACAGCACCAGCGCCGCGTTGCTGCGGCCGGCCCGGAACCGGTCGGCCAGCTGCCCGATCTCGTCCCGGTCCTCGGCCGCGGTTTCGCCGATGGTCACGGCCACCGAGCCCACCGTGAGCTCCTCCCCCGGGGTGGCCGTTCCGCCGCCGTGCTTGAGCATCTCCTGCACCCGGGCTTCCAGCTTGTCCCGCTCCTGGAGCAGCTGCTCGATCCGCCGGGCCATGTGCTCCGGCTGAGTGCGCAGCAGATCGGCCGCCTGGTGGAGCCGGGCGTTGATCGCCGCGAGCGCGGCATAGGCGCCCGGCCCGGTCACTGCCTCCACCCGCCGAACCCCGGTGGCCACCCCACCCTGCGAGCGGAACCGCAGCAGTCCCAGCACCCCGGTGCTCTCGACGTGGGTGCCTCCGCAGAGCTCGATCGAGTCGCCCATCTG
>DATFGC010000080.1:0-4872 GCA_035249765.1 Gemmatimonadales bacterium
AGACCGGGAACCGGGATTGGGAGTGACCGTCTCGACGGGCTGATCGGGCACCGGCTGGGCCGGGGTCTGCCCGGTGGATGTGAGGGGGCTCGCGGCCGGTGACTCGGTGCGGGACGGTACCGTGATCCGGCCGATGGCAATGCCCAGCGCCAGCAGCGCGGCAATGCCGATGACGTACCGGAGCGGATTGCGGGCCGGGCTCAGGGGACGGGGCGCGACCCGCGCGGCCCGGCGGCCGGCCTGGATGGCCTCCCACATTTCCGCCCGGGGGGCCGGAGGCGGCGCGTTGTACTCGCGCGCCGCATCGCGCACCCATTCGTCCAGCCGGTCTTCCCGTTCGTCCATCATGAGGCCAGGTCTCCCGCGTACTCGGCAAGCTGCTGCCGAAGTTTGGCTCGCGCCCGGCTCAGCTGGGCCTTGGAGGTCCCTTCCTGAATGCCGAGCGCGCTGCCGATTTCCAGGTGCGTGTACCCCTCCACATCGTGCATCAGAAACACCGTGCGATACCCTTCCGGCAACCCCTCGATTGCGGCGGCGAGTTTTAGCTTGAGGTCCGGATCGGCCTCCCGCGCCGGCGCCGCCACCGGGTCGGCATGCTCCAGATCGACTTCCCGGGCCCGCAGCCGCTTCACCTTCCGCTGCCCGTTGTAGACCACCGAGATGGCGATCGCGGTGATCCAGGTGGAGAGCGCCGCTTCGCCCCGAAAGGTGGCCAGACGGTCGAACGCCCGGATGAAAGTGTCCTGGGTATAGTCCGCCGCCAGCTCCCCGTCCCCCACCATGCGGTAGACGAGACGGTACACCCGGTCCACGTGCGAGTCGTACAGCTCGCGTTCGGCATCCTGGTCACCCGACAGGACGCGGGCGACGAGACTCGTTGATTCCACCCTGCCCCGGGCTCAAGAGGGTCGCCCCTATTCTGTCGTATCGGACAGAGGAGCGCCAGAAAGGGTTGCTTCTGGGAGCCGTCAGCCTTCAGCCATCAGCCCTCAGTCGAAGCGAGTCAATGCCGGATCTCTGGTTCTGCGCCTGAAGGCTGTGGGCTGACAGCTGCACACTATCCAATAATACATGATTCACTTATTATCACATGATGGCGCGCCAAAAGGCACCAAATCGTCTTGATCACATCGCTGATGCTGCAACGGAAGTCTTTATCCAGCATGGATATGGACCGGCAAGAATCGCAGAGATTGCGGCCCGGGCCAGAGTCGGCCCAGGAACCATCTATCTGTACGCGGAGGGGAAGGAGGCGCTGTTCGACCTGGCCATTCGGAGGTCGCTGGAGGATCCTACGGTCTGGACCATGGTGCTGCCGCATCCCAATCCCAGGCCGGGGGCAGTGGGGGATGCCTTGTGGCGATGTCTCCAGAACGCGGCGCATTTCCCCCAGCTCTGGCTGGCAACGGAATCCCCTCCACCGGAGGATGTGAAGCCAGAAGTGGAAGGAATAATTCGAGAGTTGTATCGATGGCTACACCGCTACCGGAGGGCCATCAAACTGGTGGAGCGCTGCGGGGGGGACTGGCCCGATCTGTCCCAGGTGTTTTACCGCCGGTTCTGGCGGGGCGGGGTGCGCCGGCTGTCCGACTACTTCCAGCGGCGAAGCACGGAAGGTCTCCTGTCCCGGCGGTCCGATCACCTCGCCGCGGCGCATCTGGTAGTAGAATCCCTGACCTGGATGGCTGCCCATCGCGAATGGGCACCCGACGCCGCTCAGATCACCGAGTCTGCGGCCGAGGAGACTGCCTTGGGCATGCTGGTGCCGGCGATCTGTGGCTAGAGCCTTCAGCTTTCAGCCGTCAGCCTTCAGTCGCTGAGGGCTGATGGCTGACGGCGCTATCAAAGGAGTTCAGGATGAACACCGGAACCGAGTTCCTCGCCCAGTCCCGGGAGTACCTGACCGGACACTACCTGCCCAAGCTGCTGGCCGCGATCGAGGTCCTGTCGGACGCCGACCTCTGGTGGCGGCCCCACGAAGCGGCCAACAGCGCCGGCAATCTGGTCCTCCACCTCGCCGGCAATATCCGCCAGTGGGTGGTGAGCGGCGTGGGAGGGGCGCCGGATCATCGTGATCGGGCCTCGGAGTTCGCGCGGCGGGAGCCGTTGTCGCGTACCGAACTGGTGGCCCGGATTACCGAGGCGGTGCTGGAAGCCGATGGAGTGATCGGATCTACCGATCCGGCTTCGCTGGGAGAACGGCGGGAGGTTCAGGGCCGCCGGGTTACCCTGCTCCAGGCGATCTACCACGCGGTCGAACATTTCGGGATGCACACCGGACAGATCATCTACATCGCCAAGCTGCGCTCGGGGAGCGATCTGGGTTTCTACGAGGTGGTGAATGGGATTCCCCGGGCGGCGTGGGTCGGGCACCCAGCGGGGGGGTCTGCGTAGGGCGGTAGGTTGCTGGACGGGAGGGCGGTAGTGGAGGACGGTATGGACGCAGGGCGGTAGGTACCGCTCACCGCTCACCGCTCACCGCTCACCGCTCACCGCTCACCGCTCACCGCTACGGCGTCTGCCCCCAGAACGGCCCCAGATACACCAGCAGGCCCGCATACAGCGCGATCCCGTCCCACAGATTCTTGATCCGGAGATTCTCGTTCTCGGCGTGCTGGTTGTTGTCATGATTCACGATCGGCACCATGATCAGCGGCGCGTTCAGCACTTCCAGAAAATGATAGAGCGGCAGGCTGCCGCCCATCGGGGGCTTGGCGAGAACCGGCTCGCCCAGGGCGGCCTCGGCCGCGCGCATAACGGCGCGCGAAACGGGGAGATCCATCGGGGTGCCGGTGGCGGGATAGCCGCCGTCCCCGGTGACTTTGATGACCCGGGCATGGCGTCGGAGCGTCGCGGAATCCGGATCGGCGGTCACGACGTGATATCCCCGCGCGCCGAGGTGCGCCCGCAGCATCGCCAGGACCCGTTCGGGCCGCTGCTCGGGCACCAGCCGGAAGTCGAGGTATGCCTGGGATTGCGGTACGATCACGTTGGCGGAGCGATCGCCGGTGCCCCCGCCCGAGAGTCCGCTCAGGTTCAGCGCGGGTCGGGCGGTCAGCTCGGACAGCGACGCGGTGCCGCCCTCGGTGCGTCCCAGCCGAAGCTCTCCCCGCATCTGCTCCTCGATGGGCGGGGCGGCGGCGAATGCGGCCTTCTCGGCGGCCGAAAAGGCCCGGACGTCGTCATAGAATCCGTCGATGAGAATCCTCCCCTCCTCGTCCCGCAGCGAGGCGAGCAGGTGCGCCATCATCACGTTGGGATTGGGTGCCCAGTTCCCGTAGTGCCCGCTGTGCAGTGGCCGGGCCGGACCGTAAATGGTGAGGTTGACGCCCATCACCCCGCGCACCCCGAACGACACCTGGGGCCGGCGGCTCTGGTGGACCGGCCCGTCGCCGAAGAGCCAGAGGTCGGCCTTGAGCAGATCGGCGTGCCGGGTGAGCATCTCCCGCAGATGGGGCGACCCCGCCTCCTCCTCACCTTCGAAGAAGAACTTGAGGTTCACCGAGGGCCGCCGGCCCAGCGTCTTGAGGGCATCGAGTGCGGTAAGCATGGCGACGATGGGCGACTTGTCGTCGCTGGCCGAGCGGGCGTAGATCCGCCACTCGGGATCGAAGCGTCCGCCCGCGCCGGGGAAGGAGATCTCCTTCGCGCCCTGGGACAGCGCCCCGTCCCGCAGCACGACGGTCCAGGGCGCGCCGGTCCATCGCGCCGGATCGACCGGCTGGCCGTCGTAGTGCGAGTAGAACACCACCGTCCGGGTGGCGCCCGGCGTCGCCAGCTCGCCGTAGACTGCGGGCGGCGATCCCGGCGCTTCGAGCAGCCGCGCCGTCGCGCCCCGTTGCTTCAGCATCGCCACGATCATCGCCGCGTTGCGCCGGATGTTCACCGAATCGCTCGCGAGGTTGGGAATGGCCAGGAAGCGGGCGAGCTCTCCGACAATCTCGGGCTCCCGGGGAGTGCGCCAGGTGTTGACCCGGGCGCGCAGCGAAGTATCGGGTGCCTGGGGACTGGCGGTTGGGGATTGGGGGTTGGGGAGAAGCGACAGCAGCAGGAGAAGCATGGGGCTCCGAGCGCTCGGCTGACGGCTGATGGCTGACGGCTGACGACTGCTCTTATCTTCCATGGCCCGCCAGTCAACCGCAAGGGAGTTCGGTCTCATGGCCCCCCGCGAAGAATCGCTCGACCCCGAGTCCTGGGAGCAGTTCCGCGAGCACAGCCACCGGGTCCTCGACGAGCTGCTCGAGTGGCAGCGGACCCTGCGCGAGCGCCCGGTGTGGCAGCCGGTGCCCGAAACGGTGCGCGCCGATCTCCGGCGTCCGCTTCCCGGGACGGGTCTCGGGCTGGAAGGGAGCTGGGACGAATTCCGGAAGTCGGTGCTGCCGTATCCCTGGGGGAATGGGCATCCCCGGTTCTGGGGATGGGTGAACGGCACCGGCAGCCCGAGCGGTGCGCTGGCCGAGCTGGCGACGGCGGTCATCAACACCAACGCCGGCGGGGGCCATCAGATCGCCCCCTACCTCGAGGGGCAGGTGGTGGACTGGTGCAAGACGATGGTCGGCTTCCCCGGATCGGCCAGCGGCGTGCTGGTGACCGGGGGCTCGGTAGCCAACCTGGTCGCCCTGGCCGCGGCGCGGGACGCGGCGGATCCGCGGGTGACCGACGCGGGTCTTACCGAGGCCGGCGCGCGGCTGACGATGTACGCCTCGGCGCAGACCCATAACTCGGTCGACAAGGCGGTCCGGCTCCTCGGGCTGGGCCAGCGCGGGTTACGATCCATTCCCGTGGACGCCGAGTACCGCATCGACCTTGCTGCGCTGACCCGGACCATCGCGGACGACCTCGCCCAGGGCTGCACTCCCTGCTGCATCATCG
>DATFGC010000081.1:0-3761 GCA_035249765.1 Gemmatimonadales bacterium
TGAGCTTCTCGCTGACGACACTGGGCGCTCCGTATTTGGCCAGCATGGCCTCGCCCGCCTTTTTGGATTCCTCGGGCCACGATGCGATCGTCTTTTCGGCGGCCCCGCGCAGATCCCCCTGAGCCTGCCTCGGCACTGCCCCGGCCAGCGCCAGCGAGGCCGCTGCCGCACCGGCGCCGATCACGATTGCCTGTTTCAAAGTCGCCATGGTGTCCTCTCCATTTCATTGTCCGATCCCGAAGCGCCCGCCTCCGGCGCCGGGTGTGGTGATGCTGCGATTGCGCCTTGCATTGACAGGACGCCCGACCCGCGACCCCTGTGACACACCTCGCTGGCGGGGCACCAGCCTCGTGCCGCAATCGTCATCTGTTGCCGTGTGCGTGCCGGACCGCCGGGGGCGATCCACTAGCAGGAGCCGGGCGGCGGAACCCACAATCCTGACTTGGAGCGGGGGATGGAGCGTTTCGACGCGATCGTTATCGGGGCCGGCGAGGCCGGCACCGAGGTGGCCAGCCGTGCGGTCGAAGCCGGAAAGCGGGTAGCCCTTGTCTACCGGCCGCCGTTCGGCAGCACCTGCCTCAATACCGGCTGCGTACCCAGCAAGTTCCTGATCCATCGCGCCAGAGTAGCCCACGTCGCGCGCACGGCGGCGCGCTTCCATGTGGTGGCGGACCCGCCCCGTGTCGAGCTCGGCGCGATCATCCGGGAGAAGACCGCGATGATCGAGCAGCATCGGGCCCATTCCCTCGCCGAGGCGCGGGAGGCTGAAGGACTCGAGCTGGTCGAGGGATCGGCGCGCTTCGCCTCGCCGCGGGAGGTCGTAGTCGGAAGTCGTCGGCTTGGCGCCGATCGCATCTTCATCGCCACCGGCCTGCGCCCCGCCCGCCCGAAGATCCCGGGACTCGACTCCGCGGGGGCGCTCAACAGCGAAAGCCTGATGGAGCTGCGGAGCATCCCGGCGCGCCTGGTCGTCCTTGGCGGGGGGTATGTCGCCTGTGAGCTGGGCCAGGCGCTCCGGCGCTTCGGCGCGGAGGTGGTGATCGTGCAGACCCGGGCCCACCTGCTGCCTCACGAGGAGCCCGATGTCAGCACCGTGCTGGAGCGCGCCTTCCATGCCGAGGGGATCGAGCTGGTGCTGGGATGTCGGCCGGTGCGGGTCAGCCGCAGTGCCGGTGGGGTGCGCATCGTCGCACGAGCCCGGGGTGGCCGGGAGCGGATCATCGAGGGGAGCCACCTGCTGGTCGCCACCGGCAGGGTTCCCAATACCGGGAGCCTGGATCTCTCAGCAGCCGGCGTGGCGACCGACGCGAAGGGACACGTCAAGGTCGATGCCCAGCTTCGGACTGCTGCGCGGGGCATCTGGGCCATTGGTGACGTGAATGGCCGGCAGCCCTTTACCAGGGTGTGCCAGGAGGAGGGCAAGGTCGCCTTTGCGAACGCCTTCCAGGGGAAGCGGTTGACCATTCAACGCGCCTCGCTGGGCCATGCCGTATTCACCGATCCGGAGATCGGCAGCGTCGGACTCACCGAGGGGGCCGCCCGGGCCCAGGGACTCGAGGTCGCGGCCAGCCTAGTGACCTTCGACCAGGTGGAGCGGGCGCGATTGATGGGGGAGACCGCCGGGCTGATCAAGTTCGTGGTGGATCGGTCCGACCGCCGGATTCTCGGTTGTCACGTGATCGGCCCGGGTGCTGCCGAGCTGGTCTACAGCGTCACCGTACTCATGCGCCAGCGTGGCCGGATCGACCAGCTCGGGAAAGCCGTGGGAATCTTCCCGACCCTCCAGGAGGGGATCGAAGGCACCGCCCGGAGCGTGTGGAGAGGGCTTACCCCCGACGAGGCGCGCGGTCCGCTCGTCGCGGCTCGATCGTCCTGACCGAGGAAAGGAAGCTGTCTCATGCCAAAGGATTTTCGCTGCAAGGCCTGCGGCGCCGAGTTCGACACCAAGGAGCAGTTGGACGCGCACAACCGCGCCAAGCACCCCGAGATGGCGCCCGCGGGAAGTCCGGGTGGCACCAACCCCAGCTAACGGCTGAAACCAAAGGACCCCAGGAGGGCGCCAGGCGGCGCCCCCTTGGGCTGCCCGCCTTTCTAGCTCACCGGCTGGGTTGCACCCCTCCTCAGCAGCAGCACCGCGCCCACGCCGAGAATGACGCCGAAGATCAAGTGTCCGACCAGGCTCCCCATCGCGACCGGCCGCATCATCGGATCGCGCAGCGCGGAGAAGGCCGGCATGCCGAGAAGAACGGGCATGAGAATGAGTCCGCCGAGCACCCACCAGAACACCCCGTAGAGCGCTCCCCAGGCAGCTCCGCTCCCGAGGCTGTGGAGCTTACTGCCGAACAGCAGCCCGAAGGCTCCGCCGATGAGCAGACTGTTGACCAGATGAAATAGCCAGCCGACGACCATGCTGTCGGACCGCACGACCTTGGCGACCATCGCCATCATGGGAACCTCCATGCCGTCCGGCGTCGGCGCCTTCATCATCTGCATCATCATCCCGAACACGACACCAGCGATCAGACCGCTGACAGCTCCGGCGGCGACTCTGGATTGCATGGCTGCATCCTGCCTTTCTCGCACTGAGGGTAGCATTCCCGCCACTGACGATGGTACCGCCTCAGGAACGCTTGAGCGAGCGGGTGCTCGCACCCGAGCACCAGATCGCCGCTCCCCTGCCAAGCTGTTGCCCGGCGTCAGATCGGCCGGAGAGAGCCGTCCGCTGTGCCGTCAGCTCCGGAACGAAGATTGGCTGCCACGATGAAGCGGAGCAGCTCGGCGGCGGTGTCCTCCGAAAAGACCCGGAGAATGGGCGCCACCCTCCGGGCCAGCGGGATGTCTCCGAGGCGCTCGTGCGCGAGATCGAGGATGTAGGCAGGAGCCTCGGCGGGAATACGCTCGGGATCGTCCCGGCCCAGGATGACCGGCCGGAGATGGTGGCTCCAGCCGGTGGGCCCGAAGATGATCTGGAGCGCGTCGGCAAACCGGGGATCGGTCCCGACGAAATACACCAGACCCCGGCGAAGGGCGCTGGTCATCTCCTCGATCAGCTGGGGCCGGAGCCGCACGATGATCAGAGGCTTCCCCAGCCGCCGGGCGATCGTTCCGGCCGGGATCGCCGCGAGGGCGGTGGCCACCAGCAGATCGGCCCCGGCGATGAGGCCGCCGTCTCCCGCCTCCGCGTCCAGGCGGCTGAATTCAACCGGAGCGGCCGCAAACCCGTAATCCGTCCGCAGCTCCCGGGCGATGTGATCCGCCTGGTCGGTGTTTCCGGCAATCGCGGCCGCACGCAGACCGGCGGCGCCGAGAAGGTGCGCGATCCGCCAGGACAGAGCGCTGGGCGGAATCTCCCGCACCCTGCCCTGCACCATCACGTCCACCAGCCAGGCGGCGGTCTGCGGCAGCGCGGTTTCGGCAGGGGTGGCCGGGGCAATGAACACCCCCGAGCGGCGCCGTCGCTCGACCAGACCTTCCCGGGCAAGCGACGCATAGGCCGCCATGACGGTTCGGGGGGTGGCCCGGAGCTCCGCTCCGAGCTGCCGGAGACTGGGCAGGCGATTGCCCGGCGCCAGCGTGCCGCGGTGCAGGCCGCTCGCAATCCGTTGTCGCAGCAGCTCCCGGATCTCCAGGGACCGGCCAGTCATGCCCTGCCTCCACCCCGGGAAAGCCGGGGGCTGAACCCCAACTTACCGCTTTGTTCGAGCGGAGGCACTGCGGCTGCGCCGGGGGACTACGCCGCGGCGGCGTAGACCTCGAGCCAG
>DATFGC010000082.1:0-2234 GCA_035249765.1 Gemmatimonadales bacterium
GGCGATGCCACCATGTGGCAGATCCTCCGCACCTATTACCAGCGCTGGAAGCTCAGGCACGTGGACGAAGACGCGTTCCGCACCGTCGCGGAGGAAGTATCCGGTCGCGACCTCGGCGCGTTCTTCGCGCAGTTTCTTCACGGGACGGAGCTCTACGATTATTCGATTGGCGGCGTGAGGACGCAAAGGCGCAAGGACGCAACGACGCAACGTTGGGTCAGCAGGGTGGAGGTGAAACGCCATGCGCCCGGGATTTTTCCGGTCGACGTGGTGGTGCGGAGCGGGTCGGACTCGGCCCGGATCCGAGTGTCGGGCACGGCGGCGTCGGAGTGGGTCGAGCTCCGTACCGAGGGGCGCCCGCGGGAGGTGGAAGTCGACCCTGATGTGCGCTCCCATGACTGGAACATGCTGAACAACCGGAAGAAGCGGCGGCTCCTGGGGTTTTCGACCGTGCCGCGCCGGGACGTTTACCTCGACCGGATTTTCTCCCGGCGAATCCGCCGGGATGGACTCACCGCCGCGATCGCCCCCACCGTCTGGTACAACGACGAGGGCGGGGTGACGCTGGGCGGACGGGTGCGCACCGATTACCTGGGCCGATTCGAGCAGAACGAGCTCATGCTGAGCGTGGATACCCGCGGCTGGGACGAGCGCGAGGGGTCGCTGGGCGGGTTCGGGGGGTACCTGTCGGTTGGGAACCCGGTCCGGCTCCAGACGCCGCGGACCGCTCAGACCCTGGAAGCCTACTGGGTCGAAGGGCGGGCCGGGCTGGCCGTGGCCGCGGAACGGCAGACCAATCCCCACCGCACCTTCGGTCCCCGGACCTGGCGGGGCGGCTCACTCCGCTGGCTGGTCACCACAGAAACCGAGTACCTCGACCCGACGCTCTGGGATGGCGGCGGCACCGTGGAGGCGGAGGGCTGGCTCCGCTCGGAGGAGCGCCGGGGCCGCTGGACCCTCTCCGGACGGCTCGGCGCGGGCGGCGGGATCGAATACCGCAACCGCGGGATCGGCCTCACCACGGGAACGAACTACGATATCCAGCCGTATCTGCGGCTCACCGCCGAGGCGAGCGCTCGCCGCGAGCTGGGCGGACGGACCAGTGCCGCGATCCGGGGATATGCGGGCTGGGTGGAGTCGGGGCGACGTCCGCTCAAGCAGCGGCAGCTCTTCGTGTCGGGCGCCGATCCCTACCGGCAGTTCGCGAATCCCTTTCTCCGGTCGCGGGGCGCTTTGCTCTCCGGCAACGACGTGCACTATCATCTGCCGGGTGGAGGCGGAGTCCGGGGGCTGCAGCCGGGGGTCACCGCGACCCGCCTGCTGGCCATCAACGTCGAGGCCGACCGGGTCGTACTCTTGCGGAGCGACCGCGATTCCTCCGCCGGCCGCGGCATGCGGCTCTTTCGCGAGGTCCGGATCGCGGGCTTTGGCGACGCGGCACTGGGAAATGGCGATATTCCCCCGACCGGCGGCGGCGCCTCGCTGGTGGCCGATGCCGGGGTGGGGCTCCGGGTCCGGCATCGCATCGCGCAGACTTCATTCGTCACCCGGTTCGATGCTCCGATCCTGGTCACCCGGCCCCGCCTCGCGGTGGACGATCAAACGGGATCGGTGCGGTTTCGACTCATCGTCTCGTTCAGTCCGGCGTTCTGAGTCGGTCAACGGTCAACGGTCAACGGTCAACGGGACCAGGACCGGCAACCAGCATCCAGCAACCAGCATCCAGCATCCAGCAACCAGCAACAGGAGCGGAGCGAATGCGACACCCTATGAGTGCCCTGGTCATCGGCGCCGTCCTGCTCACCGCTGACCGCTCACCGCTCACCGCCCAGGGCCGAGCCTTCACGCCCAACGACTGGTACCGGCTCACCACGGTGAGCAACCCCGCGGTTTCGCCCGACGGGAAACAGATCGCCTTTACGGTGACTACGGTCTTGGCCGCAGAGAACAAGCGGCATTCCGAAGTGTGGCTGGTGTCCGCGGCGGGCGGCGAGCCGATGCGGATGACCTCGCCGGGCGTGGAGAGCACCAGTCCCCGCTGGGCTCCCGACGGCAAGCTCCTGCTCTTCACCTCCACCCGGCCGGGAGGGAAGGGGCGCACCTGGGCGCTCCGGATGGACCGGCCCGGAGGCGAGGCCTTCGAGGTGGACAGCATTCCCAGCGGCGTGGCGACCCGAGATGGACGGGTGGTGTTCTATACCGACACCGCGGCCGGCGCTCCCGCCCGCGACACA
>DATFGC010000083.1:0-4800 GCA_035249765.1 Gemmatimonadales bacterium
GATCTCCGCGGCGCGCTCGTAGTTGGCGCGCTGCTGGAGGTCGAGGCTGGGCTGCTCCAGATCGACCAGGGTCGAGGTGTCGATGTCGATATTGAAGAAGCCGGCGCCCACCTCCTCGGCGATCAGCTTCTTGACTTCGCCGACCTCGGCTTCGGGATCAGTCGCGTATTTCTTGGCATTCACCTGGCAATGATCGCCCTGAATGAAGATCGGGAGACGGTACCCTTCCCGGAGCGCCGCGGCGGTCACCACCGCCACGTACTCGGCCGGGCGCTGTTCGGTATACGCGATTTCGGAGCGGGCGATTTCGAGGATGATGGCGCCGGCATCGCGCTTCAGGGCGGCCCGGAAAACCGCCCGTGCGGTATCGTAGGCCAGCATTCGCACGTTGATCGCCGGAACGGTAAACCCGCCGCACTCCCCCCGGCCACGGGCGAGATAAAGATCGTGGATCGAGCCCGGCAGTACTCCGGCGGCCTGTCCCAGGTCCCAGATTTTGCGGCGGGCCTCGGGCTGGGCCGCCGGTTCACCGAACACCGCCTCCCGCACCAGGCCATCCATGTTTTCGGGCTGAAAGTCGGCTTTGGCCATGGTGAGGATCCGTCCTGCGAGGTGGGCTAGGTTTATGGGACGGAGCAATTTAGGTGTGCCCGGAAGGGCGGTCAAACCGGAACGTCAAATCCCACACAGCCAGATGATTTTCCACATGAACGACTTATGTGTAAGTCATGTGGAACAATGACTTACTGGTGACGCTGAATGTTGACGTTCAGTGCGCTGCGGATCTCTCTGCTGGACCATAACTTGGCGGCTCGCGGATGAGGTTTTTCCCATTTCCACGTGTGGAAAACCGCTCCAATTCACAGGAATGTGGAGTGCAGAAATAGCGCCAAAAACCCCTCGATTCCCTCTGAACAATGCTGTGGAAAACCCCTTCCCCTGGTCTTCTCCGGTCCCCGTTTCCCAGTATGGCTCCCTGTGTAAGCCGTGGAAATCCCTTTTCAACAGATTCCCCGACTACCGCCTCGCCACTCTCTCGTCCCCCGGTTTACATTGGTGCACCTTTCAACCGAGTCCGCCCGCTTTTGCCCCGTAACTCCCCCATTCGTCGCACCAAGATCGTCGCCACTCTGGGCCCATCCTGGGAGGAGCCCGATCAGATTCGCGCCCTCCTCGACGCGGGGGTGAACGTGGTTCGAATCAACTCGAGCCATGGAACCCCGGAGATCCGGAGCCGCTGGATCAGCAGCCTCAAGACGGTGATCGGGCAGTGTTCCAGCGCCTGCGCCATCCTGGTGGACCTTCAGGGGCCCAGGATCCGGGTGGGCGGCCTTCCCGAGCCGCTGGCGCTCGCTGCCAAGGAAGTAGTGACCTTCGCTCCCGAGGAGTTGGCCGGCGAGGGGGAGATTCCCACTACTTATGAGGGCCTGGCGGGAGACGTGCATCCGGGGAGCCGCATTCTGCTCGACGACGGGTTGCTCACGGTGGATGTGACCGAGGTGCGGGGCGACCGGGTCCGGGGCACGGTGCGCTACGCCGGGATTCTCAAGGCCAACAAGGGGATGAATCTTCCCGGCATCGAGGTATCGGCCCCCGCAATCACCGACAAGGACCGCGACGATGCATTGCTCGCCGCCGAGCTGGGAGTGGATTTCATCGGGATGAGCTTCGTGCGTCGCCCCGAGGATCTGGAGGCGATGCGCCGGCTCCTCCCCAAGTCCATCAAGCTGATCGCCAAGATCGAGAAGGATACCGCGCTCCGGCACCTGGACGGCATCATCGAGTCGTCCGACGCCATCATGGTGGCCCGGGGCGATCTCGGCGTGGAGCTTCCCTTCGAGCAGGTGCCGCTGGTGCAGAAGCGGCTGATCCGCGAGGCCAACCGCCACGGAAAACCGGTGATCACCGCGACCCAGATGCTGGAGAGCATGATCGTGGCGCCCCGCCCGACCCGGGCCGAGGTGTCCGACGTGGCCAACGCGATTCTCGACGGCACCGACGCGGTCATGCTGTCGGCCGAGACCGCAGTCGGGAAGTACCCCCTCGAGGCGGTCCGGGCGATGGACCGGATTGCCCGCGAAGTGGAGAGCCACCGCCGGGAAGGCAGCGACGAGCCGGCCTGGGAAAGCTCCGCGGTGCATCTCCGGCAGCCCCACGTCACCGCGCGCACCGAGGACGCCATTTCCGTGGCGGTCTGCGCCGCGGCCGAGTTGCTCAAGGTGCCGCTGATCGTCTGCCTCACTTCGAGCGGCTTCACCGCCCGCACCGTCGCATCCTACCGGCCCACCGTTCCGATCCTGGCGGTGACCCCGGAGGAGGAGACGTTCCGGCAGCTCGCCCTGGTGTGGGGCGTGATCCCGGCGCGGATCGATCACTACCCCGACTACGACAAGACCTTCCCGGTGGCCCAGGGCATCGTCCGGAAAATGGAGCTGGCGGCCCCCGGCGAGCGGGTGGTGGTCACTGCGGGGGTGCCCTTCGACGTGGCCGGCACCACCAACTTTCTCAAGATCGAGTCCGCATAGCGGGTATGCGACTCACCCTCCTGGGCACCGGCACCTCGTTCGGCGTGCCCCAGATCGGGTGCGGGTGCGCGGTGTGCCGATCCTCCGATCCGCGGGACCGGCGTTCCCGCACGGCCGCCCTGGTCGAGGTGCGGGGAAGCACTCTCCTCATCGATACGCCCCCCGAGCTGCGGCTGCAGCTGCTGCGCGCCGGACCGGCCCGGGTGGATGCGGTGCTCTACACCCACGAGCATGCCGACCATGTCGCGGGCATCGATGACCTGCGGATTTTCTCGGTCACCCGCAGGGCGCCGCTTCCGGTCTTCGCCTCCGCCGGGATGATGGGGTTCCTCCGGGAGAGCTACCGCTACATCTTCGACCATGAGCAGGAGCCCTACGCCGGCACCTCCAAGCCGCGGCTCGATCTCACCGAGCTGGTGCCGGGCCGGATCACCGACGCGGCCGGGGTTCCGGTGCTTCCGCTGGCGTTTGCGCACGGGCACGGCACCGTGCTGGGGTTCCGGATCGGCCCGGTGGCGTACCTGACCGACGTGAAGCAGGTGCCCGGGCCGGAGCGCGATCTCCTGCGGGGAGTGGAGGTGCTGGTGCTCAATGCCCTCTGGTGGCGGCCCCACCCCACCCATCTCAGCATCCCCGAGGCGATCGAGACCGCGCGCGCCATCGGCGCCCGGCGCACCATCCTCACCCACCTGACCCACGAGACCGGCCACGCCGAGCTGGCGGCCCGGCTTCCCGAGGGGGTGGAGCCCGGTTTCGACGGACAGATCCTGGAGGTTTCGCCATGAAGCTGCACTACGGCCGGGTGCTGGCGGACAAGCTGGACGGCGAGCACGGGCTGCCGCGGGCTCGTCTGGCCGACCTGTCGGGACGGTTTCCCGAGATCCTGAGCGAGGTGCGAGCCCGGCACCGGGACGGGGAGTACGGATTTCTCTCCCTGGGTCAGCAGGCCGAAACCATCGCCGCGATCCGCAAGTTTGCCGAGGGGGTGGGCCAGGCCTACGACCACGTGCTGGTGCTCGGGATCGGGGGATCGGCTCTGGGAACCAAGGCGCTGGTGAATGCGCTTCGGCCACCGGCCTGGAACGAGCTCGACGACGAAGCCCGGGAGTACTATCCCCGGATCACCATTCTGGAGAACGTGGACCCCACCACCATCGCCGCGGCGCTCCGCCGCATCGATCCCCGTCGGGTCTTCGTGAACGTGATCAGCAAGTCGGGAGGCACCGCGGAGACGCTGGCCCAGTACCTGGTGGTGCGGGGGTGGCTCGACGAGGCGCTGGGATCCGACGCGGCGGCACGCCACCTGGCATTCACCACCGACCCGTCGCGCGGCCCGCTCCGGGAGCTGGCGCTCAAGGATGGCATCGCCTCGCTGGAGGTGCCGCCCGGGGTGGGCGGTCGCTACAGCGTCCTGAGCGCGGTCGGGCTCCTCCCCGCGGCACTGGTGGGAATCGACATCACCGGGCTGGTGACCGGGGCCCGCCGCGCCATCGAGCGCGCGGAGCAGGAACACCTGCTCCAGAATCCCGCCGCGCTGCTGGCGGGGCTGCACTGGGCGGCCGACGCCTGGCTGGGAGCGCGGGTCCACATCCTGATGCCCTACTCCGACCGGCTCAGGGAGTTCGCTGCCTGGTACGCCCAGCTCTGGGCCGAGAGCCTGGGGAAGCGGGTGGATCGCCGGGGCGCAGTGATCCACGCGGGGCCGACGCCCGTAGCCGCCACCGGTGCCACCGATCAGCACAGTCAGGTGCAGCTTTACATGGAGGGACCATTCGACAAGGTGGTGACCTTCATCCGGGTAGAGCACGCCACCGAAGAGGTGAACATCCCCGGCCGGGCCGGATTACCGGAGGAGCTGGCGTACCTGACCGGCCACACCATGGGCGAGCTGCTCCTGGCCGAGCAGGAAGCCACCTCGGCGGCCCTGGCACGCACGGGAAGGATGAACCTGACCCTCACCATCCCCTCGCTGACCGGGGAGACCGTAGGGGAGCTGCTGATGTTCTATCAGCTGGCCACCGGATTCGCGGGGGCGTGGTACGGGGTCAATCCGTTTGACCAGCCGGGAGTGGAGCTGGGCAAGCGGCTCACCTTCGCGGCCATGGGGCGGCCGGGGTTTGCCCGGGAGCCCGCGGCAGGAGGTGGGGGGCCGCCGGATGTGGCTGGGTAGCTGGACGGCTGGACGGCTGGACGGCTGGACGGCTGGACGGCTGGACGGCTGGACGGCTGGACGGCTGGACGGCTGGACGGCTGGAAAATCGCGGGGATTTTTGTC
>DATFGC010000084.1:0-12485 GCA_035249765.1 Gemmatimonadales bacterium
CTCCAGGCGGCGGCGGAGGATCATGAGCACCTCCTTGAGCCGCCGGTAGGCGTGAAACCGGGTGGGGAAGTCAAGGTTGGCCGCGACCTCCGGCATCGGGAGATCGTCTTCAAACCGCAGCTTGATCAGCAGGCGGTCTCGCGGCGCCAGCCGGGCAACCGCCAGCTCCAGCGCGCGGTGCACGTCCGACTGCCGCACCCCCGCCTCGGCGCTCCCGCCTCCGGGATCCGCCAGGGTCGCGAGATCGACTTCGGCCCCGATGAGGTCCACCAGCCGCCGGCGAGCCGCCCGGCTTCCGGCGGGACCCGCCGGGTCGTTCTCGCCGCCCCGAAAGCGGCCGTAGCGCCGCCGCTGGTGATCGAGACAGAGCCGCTGAGCCACCACCACGAGCCAGGTGGAGAATTCGCTCCGACCGTCGGCAACGTACGACCGGAGCCGCCGGTAATCGTCATGCTGAAGCTGCTCGAGGATGAACGCGTAGCGATCCATCGCCGCGTCGTGCTGCCGATCCCCGGCGCGGGAGACGTGGAGCAGCAGGCGGCTATGGAGTGCGACAAACTCTTCCCACTGCGCCTCTCGCACGTTTGGGTCGGTTGCAGCTAGCAATCGACCCAGGACGGCGGGGGGCGGCTCGGGCATCGCGAACCATGGGGGACTCGGGTAAGGACGGGTGAAACCGTTCAACCGGGAGAAGTTACGGGCCGCGTCCCGATCGAGCAATCAACCGGCGCCGGGCAGCCGCCTCAGCACCGCCCGCACCGGGCTGGCATCGAACCCCTCGAGCCGCAACGGCAGCGCGATGAGCTCGTAGTGCCCCTCGGCCACCCCCTCCAGCACCAGCCCTTCCAGGATCGCCATGTCGTGGGCCAGAAAGCGCTGATGCGCGGCCAGCTCCTTGGAAGCAAAGGGGTCCACGCTGGGCGTGTCGATTCCGGCCAGGATCGCGCCGGCGGCGTGGAGGTGGTCCACCAGCGCCGGCGAGAGCGCCGCGAAATCTCGGTTGAAGGCTCCGGGATCGGGAAAGGTTCCGGTCGCAAACAGGACCCGGGGCGCCGAGGGCTCCCGCGGAAGCATGGCCGGGGTGATCACCCCGCCCCGCTCCACCGGCACCCGCATCACCTCGCACTCGCCGACATAGTAGGTGAGCGAGCGGCTGGCGATGTCGGGCGCCCCGTTCTCATAATGACTCGGGGCGTCGGCGTGGGCACCGAGGTGGACCGTAGCCCGCAGGGTGGACAGGGTGACGCTCGCTCCGCGGGCGATCTCGAGCAGCACCTCGCGCGTCAGCGGAGTGTCGGCGGGCCATACTGCGATGGAGGCGTTGAGTGCCGGCGAGATGTCGAGTATCATGAGCCTCCATTGCCAGCCTTCAGCCCTCAGCCTTCAGCCTTCAGCGACTGATGGCTGAGGGCTGACGGCTGAAGGCTACATCCGATGCCGGATCGCCCACAGATCCGGAAACAGCGGCTTCCAAAGGGATTGTTTCAAGAACTCCACGCCGAGCGATCCGCCGGTGCCTTTCTTCGCCCCGATGGTTCGCTCCACCAGCTTGATGTGCCGGTAGCGCCACTCCTGAAGCCCCTCGTCGAAATCGGTCATCAGCTCGAACAGAATGACCAGCTCGGGCTGCTCCTGGTAGGCCTGGAGCAGCTCTTCCTGGAGCGGCTCGCTCGCCTGAGTCGGGAGGGTCACGTCCTTGCTCAGGAGCTCGGCCGGTACCTCGAGTCCCCGCTGGGCCAGGAAGCGGTAGAAGTAATCAACCACGGAGGGCTCCCGGAGCCGCCGCTCCACGGCCGCGCGCTGCCCCTCGCGGTCGGGCACCGCGCCGGTCACCTCGGACCGCTTGTAGCCCAGGGCGAACTCCACCTCGCGGAACTGGAAGGACTGGAATCCCGACGCCGTATCCAGCCGGTCCCGGAACGAGGAGAACGACATCGGGGTCATGGTTTCCAGAATGTCGATCTGCCCGACCAGGGTCTTGAGAACCGTGCGCATCCGCTTCCAGGTGGCCACCGCGCCATAGAGGTCGTTGCCGGCAAAGTCCCGGCCCACTTTTTCGGTCTCGTGCAGCAACAGCTTGAACCAGAGTTCGAACACCTGGTGAATGACGATGAACAACATCTCGTCGTGCTCCGGCGGCTCGGAGCGCGGCCGCTGCAGCTCGAGCAGCGAGGGAAGGCTGAGGTAGCTGCTGTAGGTCAGCGTCATGGAGATCAAACAGCGTAAACGGTGAACCCTTCGCTGCGCTCAGGGCAGGCTTGTCAACGGTCAACGGGACCAACCCCGTCACCGGTCATCTTAGCGGATTACCAGCCAGGAGACGAACAGGACCAGCAGCAGCAGGCCCAGCCCGATCCCCCGGATCGCGCGGCGCTGCCGGGCCGCCCGGTCTCTTGCCTCGGCGTAGGGAATCCGGCTGAATGAGATCATGGTGTAGAGCGGCACGAACCAGTCGGGAAACAGCCGGTGCAGCAGCACTTCTGCCCGCTTCTCGAGCCGGAAGAACGGCGAGGCGACCTTGTCCCGCATCTCCTGGAAATTGGCGATCGCGAGATCGGCGATCGCGTCGGCATTGGGCCGCCGGTCCGCCTCGTAGGCCGGGAACGCCCTGGCGCAATCGCCGGAATACCGGGTCAGCGCGCCCGAAAGGGCGAGGCAGTCCTCGAACGCGGCATTGGCGCCCTGCCCGAAGAACGGCACGATCGCATGGGCCGCGTCACCCAGCAGGGCGACAGCGCCCCCGTGGTGCCAGGGGCGAGTCCGGATGGTGACCAGGGATCCGGTCGGATGGGCGAAGAAGTCCTGAGGCAGATCGGGCAGCAGAGGCACCGCGTCCGGGAAGGTCCGCGCAAAGAACCGGGCGACCTCCTCCGGGGTCCGGAGCCAGTGGAAGCTCTCGGGGCCTTCGAACGCGAGGTACAGCGTGACGGTGAACGAGCCGTCCACATTGGCCATGGCCATCATCATGTAGCCGCCGCGGGGCCAGATGTGCAGCGCGTGTCGCTCCAGCCGGTGCGAGCCGTCCTCGGCCGGCGGAATGCGCAGCTCCTTGTATCCGTGGCTCAGGTAGGTCTGGGAGAAATCGTGGCGTTCCCGCTTCTGGAGATGGCCGCGGACCGCCGACCAGGCCCCGTCGGCGCCGATCACGGTCCCGGGATGACGCTCCTCGCCCAGACTGTTTCGCGCGTCTACCGTCAGCACGTCTCCCGATTCGGCATCCAGGTCCACGCAACGTCGCAGGAAGCGCAGCCGGACCGGCCCGGTGGCTTCGGCCGCATTCAGGAGCGCCTGGTTGAGCCCCAGTCGCGAGACCGAGTTGATGGCCTGGCCGTGGGTCCCGTAGGGCTGGAAGGCCAGCGGCCCCCGCACCGGATGGATCATCCGGCCGTGCAGCGGAATGGCCATCCCGAGCACCTGCTCCCGGAGCCCGACTTCCTCCAGGGCATGGAGTCCCCGGGTGGAGATCGCCAGGTTGATCGAGCGTCCCGCCTCGACCGATCCTGAGCGGGGGTCGGGCCGCCGCTCGAGCAGCTCCACCTGATGTCCCGCGCGGCCCAGCAGCGTGGCCATCAGGGACCCGCCCAGCCCGGCGCCCACGATCACGAAATTGCTCATGGGACGCGCACCAGCTCCTCCAGCGCCTGTCCGGTCCGCCAGATCTCATGAAAGCTGTTGTACAACGGAACCGGACTCAGCCGGATGATATCGGGCGCGCGAAAATCTCCCACGATGCCGCGGCGGCGCAGCTCGTTGAACAGCTCCCGCGCGCCCTCCGGCACCTGGAACGAGAGCTGACAGCCGCGCTCCTTGGGCTCGGCGGGGGTCACCTGGCGAATCCGGCTCTGATCGAGCCGGGACACCAGCGACTCCAGGTACCCGGTGAGCTGTTCGGACTTGTCCCGGAGCGCCGGCATCCCCGCCCGGTCGAAGGTCGCGAGCGAGGCGGCCAGCGGCGCCATCGAAAGAATCGGAGGATTGCTGAGCTGCCAGCCGGCGGCGCCGGGCACCGGGACGAACCGCTCGTTCAGGTGCATCCGGAAGCGGGTCGCGGGGTCATTGCCCCACCAGCCGGCCAGCCGGGGAATCGCGGGATCGTTTCCATGCCGCTGGTGCACAAAGCAGCCGGCCACCCCGCCGGGACCCGCGTTGAGGTACTTGTACGAGCACCAGACCGCGAAATCCACCTCCCATTCGTGCAGGTGGAGCACCGCGTTGCCGGCGGCATGGGCCAGGTCGAATCCCGCCAGCGACCCCGCGGCGTGGGCGGCGCGGGTGATCCGCCACATATCGAGAAGCTGGCCGGTGAAGTACTGCACTCCCGGAAGGAGCACCAGCGCGATTTCTCCGCCCCGCTCGGCGAGGAGCTGCTCGATATCCTCGATCCGGAGCAGCGCCTCGCCGGCGCGGGGCCGGGCCAGCACCAGCCCTTCGGAGGGATCGAGCCCCCGCGTGGCCAGGTGCGAAGTCACCGCGTAGGTGTCCGAGGGAAAGGCCGACTCCTCCATGAGGATCTTCCACCGGACCGGATCCGGGCGGAAAAAGGAGGTCAGCATCAGGTGAAGGTTCACGGTGAGCGAGTTCATCACCGCGATCTCCCCGGGGTGGGCTCCCACCAGCCGGGCCATCGGAGCCAGCAGCGGCTCGTGGTAGCTGTACCACGGCCGGGGACCATCCAGGTGCCCTTCGACGCCCCGCCTGGCCCAGGCGTCCAGCTCACCCAGCACCAGGCTTCGCGCCTCGCGCGGCATGAGCCCCAGAGAGTTGCCACAGAGGTAGAGCAGCGGCTCTCCCCCGGCATCCACCGGAAGCTCGAAACCCTCCCGGCACCAGGCCAGCGGATCGCGGGCATCGGCATCGAGGGCCCAGCGTTCCTGGCGGGTCTCGTCGGGAAAGGCGGGTGTCATTCGAACTCCGCCAGACTCCGCGACAGGAACTCGAGCGCGGTCCCGTGGAGCAGACGGGCCCGGGTCGGCGGATCGAGATCGGACATGCCGGCGATCAGCCGACCGGGAGGCGATTCCCCCAGGGGGAACGGGTAGTCACTGCCCAAGGCGATGCGCTCCGGGCCATGCAGCCGGAGCAGGAGGCGGAGGGCGTCCCCGTCGTGGGTCAGCGAATCCACGTAGATCTGCCTGAGGTATTTGGCCGGGGGATGGGGATTGTCCACCGCCACCAGATCGGGCCGGGCTTCGTAGCCATGCGCGATTCTGCCGAAGGTGCCCGGGAAGGCCCCTCCGCCATGGGCGAACCCGATCCGGAGACGGGGCAGCCGCTCCAGCACCCCACCGAAGATGACCGAGCACATCGCCAGCGCCGTTTCCGCCGGCATACCCACCAGCCAGCGCAGCCAGTACTTGACCATCCGCTCCGGCGCCAGCATGTCCCAGGGATGGACGAACACCGCGGCGCCCAGCCGCTCCGCGGTTTCGAATACCGGGAAGAGCGAGGGATGATCGAGGTTCCAGTCGCCCACGTGGGTGCCGATCTGCACCCCGGCCAGTCCCAGATCACTCACGCACCGGGTCAGCTCGCGCACTGCCAGGTCGGGCGCCTGGAGCGGAATGGTGCCCAGGCCGATGAACCGGCGGGGGTTGGACTGGACTACGCCGGCGAGGTGATCGTTGAGGAAGCGGGACCAGTCGTAGCCGTGCTCCGGCGCGGCCCAGTAGCTGAACATCACTGGCACGGTGGAAAGCACCTGAACCCGCACCCCGTCCCGGTCGCAGTCCTCGAGGCGCCGAGCCGGGGACCAGCAGTTGTCTCCGATCTCCCGGAAGACCTTGCCGCCCACGACGACCCGGGCGCGGCAGGGCGCATGATGGTCGAGCGAGACCCAGCGCCCCGCGCCGTAGCGGGCCGTGAGGTCGGGCCACGACTCCGGGAGGATGTGGGTGTGCAGGTCGATCGCGAGCACTACTTGACGGCGGGAGCCGCCGGCGCCGGCGCCGCCATCACATGGCCGCACTTCTTGCAGGTGCGCAGCTTCTCATCGGCCCAGAACTCCTCGATGATCGGCTTGAGCTGCTTCCCGAGATCCACCAGCTGGAAGTTGGCGTCGTAGAGCATCTCGCCGCAGTTCTCGCAGAACCAGCGGAGGTGATCCCGCTCGTCCTCGGCCCGGCGCCGCTCGATCACCAGGCCCACCGTGTTGGCGGGACGCTGCGGAGAGTGGGGGATGTTGGGCGGCAGCAGGAACATCTCGCCCTCGCGGATCGGGATCTCCCGCACTTTCCCGTTCTCGATGATCCGGAGGACGATGTCGCCCTCGACCTGGAAGAAGAACTCTTCTCCGTCTTCCACGTGGAAGTCCTTGCGCTGGTTCGGTCCACCCACGGCCATGACCATGAATTCGGAATCCTGCCAGATCATTTTGTTGCCGACCGGCGGCTTGAGCAGGGACCGGTGCTCGTCGATCCAGGCCTTCAGGTTGATGGGGGGCATGAGCATGGGAGTACTCCTCGTAATTGTGGTTGACTGGGTGAGCGGTAAGCGGTAAGCGGGAGAGGCTCTTCCCGCTCACCGCTCACTGCTCACCGCTCACAATCCTCTCATAGCCGACGGGGTCGGTCGCCCCTTCGGTGTTGACCACCAGCACCCGGCTGGCCGGACCGAGCCGGAGATGCTCCCGCGCCGGCGCGAGGGCCGGTTCGCTCAGCAGTGCCAGCAGGCCGCCCAGGCCCGCGGCGCCCGATTCTCCGGCCACGATCGCCGGATCGCCCGCCACCGGGCGTGCCAGCCGGCGCATCGCCTCCGCCGCGTGCCGGTCCTCGATGACCAGGAACATATTCACTCCCCGGCGATTAGTCGGCCAGGCGGACAGCGACACCTCGCCGCAGTTGAGCCCCGCCATGATGGAGTCCTGGGCTCCGGGCGAGAGCGTCGGCTCGCCTCCGGGAGATCCCGCCGAGACGAAGTGCGGATCCGACTGCCAGGGCTCCACGGCCACCAGCACCGGCTGCCGGATGAGTCCGCGAAAATGATCCACCGCCGCGTGCAGCAGGGAGCCGACCCCGGCTTGGATCAGCACCAGGTCCGGCCCCTCACTCCCGTCAGCGGCCAGCTGTTCTCGCGTTTCCTCGAACAGGGTCGCATACCCTTCGGCGATCCACTTCGGGATCTCCAGATAGCCGGGGTACCCGATGTCGGCCACGACCTGCCAGCCGTGCCTCCGGCCGGCTTCCTCCGCCCGGGCCACCGCCTCATCGTAGCTCCCCTGCACCAGCTCAACCCGGGCGCCCTCGGCGCGGATCTTCTCGATCCGCGCCGGCGCCGCGTGCGCCGGAATGAAAATTACCGCCTCGCAGCCGAGCCGGCGGGCGGCCCAGGCTACCGCGCGGCCATGGTTGCCGGCGGTGGCGGTGGTGACCGTCATCGGGCCGGATCGGCTTTCCCGGAGCCGCTGGACTGCCCAGGAGGCGCCCAGGGCCTTGAAGGCCTCGAGACCGAATCGCTGCGATTCGTCCTTGACCATGAGCCGGCCGATCCCCAGCGCGGCGGCCAGTCCGGGCAAGGCGTGCAGGGGAGTCACTGCATAACCCGGGAGCCCGTGATGGAAATCCAGCACCGGCCGGCGCGACGGCACCGCGGTCACGCCCTCAGTGAAGTACGGGTTGATCCGGAAATCCGCCACGCTAGGTCCGGAGTCCGCCCAGCTCGGTGACCAGCCCGATGCCCCGCGCCTCCGCCTTCGCGAGCACGTGGTGCGCCGCGGCGAGATCCTCGATGGCGATCCCCAGCGACTTGAAAATCGTGCGCTCGGCGGGAGACCGCCGTCCCGGCACCCGGCCCAGGAGCACTTCGCCCAATTCTCCCGCGATGTGGCCGTCGCTGATCGCCCCCTCGGCCAAAGGAATCAGGTAGTCGCCGGCCTCGTGGAGCGCCGATTCCCGGCGATCCACCACCAGCCGCGCCCCCGCCACCGTCGCGCTGTCGAGCTCCCGTGCCTTCGGCAGGCTCGAGCCGACCGCGTTGATGTGCACCCCGGGTTCGAGCCAGCCCGCCTCGACCACCGGCGTTGGGGACGCAGTCGTGGTGCAGACCAGGTCGGCGCCGCGCACCGCCGCCTCGGCCGAATCGGTCGCTTCCACCGCCGGGCCGAACCGGGTTCCGGCCCACCCGGCGAATTCCGCAAGCCGACCGGGATGACGGCTCCAGGCGCGCACCCGCCGGAGCGGGCGGACCACGGCCATCGCCTCGAGATGGGTTCGGGCCTGCACCCCGCTGCCCAGGATGGCCAGGTCTCCCGCCTCGGGGCGGGACAGCGCGCGGGTCGCCACCCCGCTCACCGCCGCGGTCCGAATGGCGGTGATGCTGCTCGCGTCCATGACCGCGATCGGGGCGCCGGTCTCAGGCGAAAACAGCAGGACCAGCCCCTGGTGGGAATCGAGCCGGGTGCCTTCGTTCTCGGGGAACACCCCGATGGCCTTGAGTCCGAGGGCAGCAGGCTTCGACAGGTGCGCCGGCATGACCCCGAAGACCCCCCGCCCCGGAGGGACCCGAAATACCGTGCGCAGCGGCAAGGTTGCCTCGCCGCGCGACAGGGTCAGCAGCGCGGCCTCCATCAGCTCCACACACTCCGCCATGGGGAGGAGCTCGGTGACCTGCGCCTGGTTGAGGATTCGCACGCCGCAAATCTATGCAGAATTGAGCTATGGAGCGCGCCAGGTCATATTGCAGCGCGTCACGGGGCGGTAGCTCAGTTGGGAGAGCACCTGCTTTGCAAGCAGGGGGTCAGGGGTTCGATTCCCCTCCGCTCCATTGAAGCCATCAGCCATCAGCCATCAGACATCAGCCATCAGCCATCAGCCAATTGGCTCTTGCCTCTTGCCTGTTGCCTCTTGCCTGTTGCCTGTTGCCTAGTGCCGATGCCCATTCCCCTCTACCGCTCAGCCGCACCCCGCCATTGATCACTCGGTGGCGCCCTGCAGTGCCGCCCCGGCGTGGCGCACCGACAGCCGGACCGCTGCCGAATCTCCCGGCCCCTGGGCGGCGAGCGGGGTAGCCGCCAGAAGCTGTCCGGCGAGCATCCCGATATACTTCAGCAATGGCGATCCCTCCCCGGCCGCCCCGCGCCGATCTCCCCGCCCCGCTCCGCGACCGGCTGAACAACGCCCGGGACGCGTTGCTTGGTGTGCATAAGGCGCTCCTCGACGAAGAGCGGGCACGCTACGAGCGCACCCACGGCAGGCTGGAGAGTAATTACCAGCTCCTCCAGCTGGTGATCAGCGACCCCTGGTTTGCGTGGCTGCATCCGGTGTCGGAGCTGGTGGTGCAGATCGACGTGCTGATGGAGGCGCGCCAGCCCGCCCCGCCCGGGACGGCGGATGCGCTGCTCCGGCAGGCGAAGGAGCTGCTCAGCCCCGATGAGACTGCGGAAGGATTCCCCCGGAAGTATCACCGGGCTCTGCAGGAGTCGTCGACGGTGGTGCTGGCGCATGCCGAAGCGATGCGCCGGCTGGAGACCTCGCCTCGGGGTTAGCCGGGTCCGGCCGCGTCGAGCAGGCGCTCGAGGTCGAGCGGCCGGATCACCATCGCCAGTCTGCCCGATTCATCGCGGGGCCACTCTTCCCGGGGCCGGTCCCAGTAGAGCTCGACGCCGTTGCCGTCGGGATCCCGCAGATACAGCGCCTCGCTGACGCCATGATCGCTGGCACCGTCCAGCCGGACCCCCGCCTGTCCCAGCCGGCGGAGGGCGGTTCCCAGCGCAGCGCGGCTGGGATACCGGATGGCAAGATGGTAGAGCCCGGTGGCGTTGGGCGGCGGAGGCTCGCCGCCCGCGCTGTGCCAGGTGTTGAGGGCGATGTGATGGTGATAGCCGCCGGCCGCGAGGAAGGCGGCTTCGGTCCCATACCGCTGGGTCAGCTCGAACCCGAGCACTCCCTGATAAAACCGAAGCGCCCGGTCGAGATCGGCCACCTTGAGATGGACATGCCCGATATCGGTTCCGGCCGGGATGGTATACGGATCGGCCCCCGCCGGGTTCATCGCTTGCTGACTTTGCCCCGGCGTCCCCGCCTGGGCTTGTCGGGCGCGGGTTCCGGCGGCAGCCGTTTCCGCGGGTTGCTCAGCGCCCCGGTCACCAGTCTGCGGACCCGGATCAGATCGGCCGGCGACACCGCATCGCGCTTCTGGATCGGGCGCTCGAGCCGCTGCAGGAGGAGGTCCCGGACGGCCTCGGATCGCGAGGCTTCGACCGCATTCCGCAGCCGGCGGACAAAGCCTGGGTCCTCCGCGCGCGGAATCCGGATATCGGTTTCAATGCGGAACCGGAGGTCGCCCGGACTATTGAATTCCTCGATGAAGAACCAGTTGATCCGATGGATGCCCATGGCCGTTCTCCCTAGTGGTCCGTAGGCCGCGAATGTAGCCCCGGATTCACTGCCTTGGTATCCTACCCCATGGTCGGGGGCGGCGGGGGGCGTGCAGGTTCCGACACCGAGCTTTCCAGGCGGTTCGCCGAGGCGCTGGGTGACCGGTACCGCCTGATCCGGGAGCTGGGCAGCGGCGGCACCGCGGTGGTCTTCCTTGCCGAGGACCTGAAGCACCGCCGCCGGGTGGCGGTCAAAGTCCTCCGGCCCGCCGTGGCCAGGGTGCTCGGTCCGGACCGGTTCCTCCGCGAGATCGAGATCGTCGCGACGCTCACCCATCCTCACATTCTTCCCCTGCATGACTCCGGAGAGGCCTCCGGGCTGCTGTACTACGTGATGCCCTACGTCGAAGGGCTCACCCTGCGGACCCTGCTCGATCAGCGCTCCCACCTGCCCCTGGCCGAGGCTGTGGCCCTCACGATCGAGGTCGCCGGCGCGCTCGACTACGCCCACCAGCGCGGCATCGTGCATCGGGACATCAAGCCCGAGAACATCCTGTTGGAAGAGGGACACGCCGTGGTCAGCGACTTCGGGATCGCCCGGGCTCGCGACGCCGCGGCCAGCTCGTCGCTCACCGCCGAGCACATGGTGATCGGAACGCCCCGGTACATGAGCCCCGAGCAGCGCCTGGCCAGCGAGGAAGTAGATGCCCGGAGCGACGTCTATTCGCTCGGTCTGGTCCTGCAGGAGATGCTGGCCGGCGAGCCCCCCATCACCGGCCCCACCCCGGCAATCACCCCGGTGCGCCGCCCGGCGCGGCCGCTGCCCAGTCTCCGGAATCTGCGCCCGGCGGTGGCTCGCCCCATCGAGCGGGCGCTGGACCGCGCCCTGGCCACCGATCCCGCGGAACGCTTCCAGACCACCGCCGAGTTTGCCCAGGCGCTGCGAGCCCCGGTGCGCCGCCGCCGGGTGATGCTCGGGGTCGGCGTCGGCGCGCTCCTGGTGGGCGCCGTGCTGGCGCGGAGCCTCATCCCGGTCACGGTGCCCGGTCCCCATCCCAACCGGATCGTGGTGACTGCCTTCGCCAATCAGACCGGCCTTGCCGCCCTGGACCGGCTCGGGCTGATCGCCGCCGACTGGCTGACCGCGGGGCTGCAGGAGACCGGACTGCTCGAAGTGGTCCCCAGCGATGCCGCGCTGCAGGCCTCCCGCACGATCGAGCGGGAGCTTGCTGCGCGCCCCGGCACCCAGTCGGCGCCGACCCTGGCCGGGGTGACCGGGGCGGGACAACAGGTGTCGGGCACCTTCACGCTGGAGCGGGATTCGCTGGTATTGCATATCCAGGTGTACGATGCGGTGCGGGGACGCTTCCTCGGCCCTATCGACCCGGTGAAGAGCCTCTCCACCACGCCCGAAGCGGTGCTCCCGGAAGCCCGCTCCCGACTCATGGGGTTCCTGGCGTCGTCGCTGGATGAGCGGCTGATCGCATACGTCGGGCGACCCGCCCGCCCGCCCACCTGGACCGCCTATCTCGAAGCCAGCGAGGGGCTCGAAGCGTACGTCCGCAACGATTTCGAAGCGGCCGCCGCCCGGTCCCAGCACGCCTTTGCGCTCGACTCCACCTTTGCCGCCCCGCTGGTCATTGCGTCGATCAGCCTCTCCAATCTCGGCCGGTTCGCCGCCGCCGATTCGGTGCTGGACATCATGGAGCGGCACCGCGCCCGCCTGAGTCCCCATCAGCAGCGCTGGTTCGAGTACCGCCGGGCCCTGATGGCGGGCCATCACCAGGCGGCGCTGGTGGCGGTTCGGGAGGTGGCTCGGGAGGAGCCGGCCTCGAAGGCGGTCTACAACCACGCCCTGCAGGCTTTGCAGACCGGGCATCTCGACGAAGCGCTCGGCGCGCTACAATCGCTTCCGCCCCGGGGCGGGCCGATGCTCGGCTGGGTGTCCTACTGGGACCTGCTGGGAACTATCCACCACCTGCTGGGAGATCACGACGCCGAGCTCGACGCCGGACGGGAGGCGCAGACCGCCAACCCCACTCGCAAGCTCGCGCTGCTGCCCTCGCTGCGGGGATTCGCGGCGCTGGGGCGTCTGGCCGAGATCGATTCGCTGCTCGCCGGGGCGAACCGGCTTCCCCGGGATGCCGCGGTATCCGAGGGGGACTTGCTGCGCGAG
>DATFGC010000085.1:0-2961 GCA_035249765.1 Gemmatimonadales bacterium
GCCACCCGGCTGGCCGAGATCGTGGTGCGGGGCCGCACCGGCCCGCCCCTGACTGGCGACGGTGGTCCCCCCACCCCGGGAACCATCGAGCGCGCCATCCCCGCCGAGCGGGCCGCGCGGCTGCCGATCGACGCCAGCGACCTCACTATCCTCGCCACCCTCGCGCCCGGAGTCGTTTCGGTCACCGGCACCGACAGCACCGCGGCCGGCTTCTCGGTCGCGGGCCAGCGACCATCGAGCAACAGCACCACCCTCGACGGGCTCACCTTCGGCGGCGCCGGGGTGCCCCAGGACGCGGTCCGGAACACCCGGGTGATCACCAACAGCTACGACGTCGCCCGGGGCCAGTTCAGCGGGGGGCAGGTCGCCACCACCACCATGGGGGGCACCAACTCGATCCGGGGCACCGCCAACTACGGGCTCCGGGACCGCGACCTCTCGGTCAGCGCCGGGGATAGCACCGCCTTCGCCGAGGGCTTCACCCAGCACCAGCTTTCGGCGGGCATCGGGGGCCCGCTGGCGCGCAACAAGATCTTCTATTTCATCTCCGGCCAGGGGCGGTTCCGCGACGACGGCCTCCAGTCGCTGCTCTCGGCTTCGCCGTCCTCGCTCAACCGGCTCGGACTGGCGCCCGATTCGGCAGGGCGGTTCCTCGGATTTCTGGCCGACCGGGGCCTGCCTCTGTACGCGGATGACAGCCTCGCCAGCCGCTCCACCAACAATCTGTCCAGCATCGCGCGGCTCGATTTTCTTCTGGGCAACAACCAGACCCTCACTCTCCGGGGCGACTGGAGGCTCAACCGGACCGAGCCGACCGGCGTGGGCCAGCTCTCGGTCCCGGCCAGCGGGGGAACCACCCGCTCCTCCGGCGGCGGCGGCATGGCTACGCTCAGCTCCCGATTCGGCACCAAGATCATCAATGAATTCCGGGCCTATTTCTCCGGAAGCTCGCAGCGCGGGGAAAGCTTCGAGGACCTGCCCCAGGGACGGGTGCAGGTCATCTCGGCGCTCGACGACGGCACCCAGACCGTTTCCAACCTCAGCTTCGGCGGTAACTCCGGACTGCAGCAGCGGCGGGCCAGCAGCGGGGTCGAGATCAGCGAAGAGCTCTCCCTGATCCCCGGCAGCGGCGCCCACCGAATCAAGGCGGGCATCCTCTTCAACCGGACCACTTCGAGTCAGGTGGTGGCATCGAACCTGACCGGGACCTTCAGCTTCAATTCGCTGGCCGATCTGTACAGCGGGACTCCGGCGAGCTTCACCCGCACCCTCCAGCCTTCCGACCGGAAGAGCACCAGCCTCAACGCCGCCGTGTACGTGGGAGACACCTGGCGCCCCACCCAGGCGCTGCAGGTCACCCTGGGAGCCCGGCTGGAGCGCTCCCAGTTCGGCGATGCGCCGGCCTTCAATCCGGTGGTCGAGCAGGTGTTCGGCTACCGCACCGATCGGCTCCCCCGGGAGACCCATTTCAGCCCCCGCGCCGGCTTCACTCTGGCCCTCGGCACATCGGAACTGGGGCCTCCGGCGCTCACCCTGCGCGGCGGACTGGGAGAATTCCGGAGCCCGATTCCGGCAAGTCTCGCGGCGGCGGCCCAGTCGGCCACCGGACTGGCCTCCGCGGAGACCCAGCTCTTCTGCGTCGGCGCCGCGGCGCCGATGCCGGACTGGGATGTGTACCTCCAGGATCCTTCCGCGATTCCGACCAGCTGCGTCGGAGGCGGCAGCTCCCCCCTGCCGACCCAGAGTCCCCAGGTCACGGTGTTCGATCCCGGCTTCGGCGCGCCGAGGGCCTGGCGAGGTTCGTTCGGCGCACAGCGGCGGATGGGAACCTGGACTTTCGGTGCCGACCTGAGCCTCGCGCGCGGGGTGAGCCAGTCGGGCTACACCGATCGCAACCTGGGTCCGGAGCAGTTTCAGCTCGCCGCGGAAGGAGGCCGCCCGGTGTTCGCCCCATCGGCGCTGATCAATCCGGGCACCGGCGTGGTTTCGCTGGCGGCGTCGCGGAGGGACACCCGTTTCGGCCAGGTACTGCTGCTGGATTCCCGGCTCGGCTCGAAATCGGCGGGGATTACTCTCTCGGCCAACGGCATAACCCGGGGCGGGATGACCGTGCAGGGGTCATACACCTGGTCGCGCTCCCGGGACCAGTCCTCGGCGTCGGAGGGAGGCGGCCAGCGCGGCTTTGCCGGCCAGACCGCGGGGTTCGACCCCAACGCGCGGGAGTGGGCCACCAGCGATTTCGAGCGCCGGCACTCGTTCCTCGCCGTGGTGACCTGGCCCGCGACCGTTGCGCTCGAGCTGACCGGCATCGGGCGTCTCACCGCCGGCACACCCTATACGCCCCTGGTTGGGGGGGACATCAATGGCGACGGTGCCCGCAACGACCGGGCCTTCGTGTTCAATCCGGCGAGCGCGCCCGACACCGCCATCGCCAACGGGATGCAGCGGCTGCTGAATGGCGCCTCGTCGGGGGCGCGCAGCTGCCTCGAAAGACAGATGGGCGGGATCGCGGCGCGAAACAGCTGCCGGGGGCCCTGGCAGCCCTCACTGGACCTGCAGCTGAACTACCGCCCGGCGTGGGGCGGGCTGAATCGGCGGCTGGCGATCTCGCTGGTGACCTCCAACCTGCTGGGCGGAGTGGATCAGCTGCTCCACGGCAGCGACGATCTCCGCGGCTGGGGTCAGGCGGTGCGTCCCTCCACAACGCTGCTCTCGGTGCGCGGCTTCGATCCCGCCACCAGCCGCTACCTCTACACCGTGAACGAGCGCTTCGGCGCCACGTCGGCCGGGAGCAACGCGATCCGGATTCCCTTCCAGGTCGGCATTCAGCTCCGCTACACCCTGGGGCAGAGCGGCTTTGCCGGAGCATTCGGCGGGGGGCGAGGGCGTCCCGGCGGCGGCGATGGTCCCGGCCTCGGGGGCGGGGCGAGGGGAGCAGCCGGCACCGCGGGCAGCGGCGAG
>DATFGC010000086.1:0-2209 GCA_035249765.1 Gemmatimonadales bacterium
AACGACTTGACGTACGCCTCCCGCTGGGCCGGGTCGTTCGGCAGGGCGGCGCACCTCGGACTGCCCTGGGAAGTGGGGCGATAGGTGCTCTCGATGTACGCCTTCCAGGCATTTTGTACTTTGCCCGGGGAGCTGGCCACGGTGAACAGCTCGTTCTGATAAATCGGATACTTGCCGGAGGCATCCCTGGCCAGCCCGAGGTACTGGCAATAGAACGCCATGGGTGGGAGGGGCCGCCCGAACCGATCGAGCTCGGGTTTCCCGGCCGACGAGGGAGGTGCTGCCGGAGGTGCGGCCGGCGGCGGAGCGGGGGCGGCCTGTGCTGGAACAGCAGCCGGAACGGGCCGGGCGCCCGGGGTGTAGCTCCAGTCCACGTCGCGCACCGTGAACCCCTGGTTGACGTACTGCTCGCGGCGGCCGTTCCGGGCCACCGTCTCCTGCTTCAGCGTCCCCGCCTCGCACCCGCCGGTCTGGGCGTCCTTGTCGAGATTGTCCCGGACATAGAGCTGCCAGGTCAGCTGATAATCCACCCGCTCCCATGACGGATCGGCCGGGCGCACCGGGGTGATGAAGACGGTCTTCCCCCCCCTCCCGATCCGCTCGCAGTAGTAGGCCGGCTGCTTGTCGGCCTCCGCAGTCTCGGCCGCGGCGCCGGGTCGATACTGCCAGTCGAGCTGGGTGACGCTGGGCTTGAACCGCTCGTACATCCCCACATGAAGATCGATGTACTCCTGGTGACCGGCCGGATCGGCGGGGAGCAGATTGCATCCGGGGCTCTGGAAGTACCAGCCGGGGTGCAGGCTCTTCAGGTGATCGATCCAGCTGAGGCTGAGCTCCCCCTGGTTTCCGGCCTGAATGCGGAAGATCCTGCTGCGCAGGAGGTAGGTGCTGTCGGCCATGCCGGCCCGGCGCACCTGGGCCACCCCGAAGCAGGTGTAGGGCAGGGTCACGCCGGGGGAAGCGATGGTCCAGGGGACCGCCACGATCTTCTTGCCCTGGGCGCGAAACTGGGCCTGCTGCCGCTGCATGTCGGCATCGAGCTCGGCCAGGGTCGGCCCGCCGGGGCTCGCCATTCTGCAGCCGACCCGTTCCTTGTAGCCGTAGCTGGCCAGCAGGTGCTGCTGGAAGGCGTTCTGGAGCTCCTGGGCGAGCCCGGCCCATTCGAAGAATTTCGTAGCATAGATCGTCGGCCCGCCGAAGTTGGTGTCGCATTGCCAGCGGCCCGTCGCGGGCCGGTCTGACTGGGCGAGCAGCGTGGAGCTGACCGGGAGCGTCGTGGCGACGACCAGAAGCAGTGACCGGCACAGGCGGGGCATGGCGGCTTCCTGCAGGGTGGGTCGTTACAACCTACCGAAAACGCCCTCGATCGGCCATGATCGAGTCCCGGGCGGAACGCGCACGAGGTTTCACGGAGACCTAATGGCCTCTTCATGAACCAAGCCCCATGCTGGACCAATGCGCCGCCTTCTCCGAACCATCCTGATCGCAGCCGTGGCCGCTGGTTGCGGGGCCACCGGGCCGCCGGACCTCGTCGCCCCGGCCCAACCGGTCGATCCTGCCCGGGTTCGCATTGTGGTGCCCGAGGTCTACGAGCTGGCAAACGTCATCGTGGCGATGACGGCGTACGGTCAGTCCAGCCTCACCCTGGTCCGGCGGTCCGGTGAGTACTACCAGCGTGTCGGCGCGGTGTTTGCGCCGTTCCGCACCCACCCGTCGATGGAGTCGCTGCAGTTGGGCAATGACGATCCGCTGCGCCGCTATTACGAGCTCCGTGACAACAGTTTCGCCTATGTCTTCGATGGAGAGCTGATCAAGCGGGATCCTGCCTATAACACCCTTTGGAGCCCCAACGCCTTCCGGGAGCACCTGGCCGAAGTCCAGCAGTTCGCGGAGGCCTCCCAATTCCGCGCGTTCTACGCCGCGAATGCCGCATACTATCACGGGTTCATCGAGCGCTATCGGGTCATCGCCGAAATCGACTCCATCGCGGACTGGCTGGAGCGTGAATTCGCACCGCGCCGCTTCGATCACTACACGGTGGCCCTCTCGCCGCTGGTGTTCGGCAGTCACAGCACCCATGTCGTGAATACCGGGGCGGGCAGCGAGGCCGTGATATTCACCTCAGGACCTGATGTTACCTCCGGGCCGGGGACCGGTGCCGCAGTCCAGAAGGCGACCGTACAGAGACTGGTTTTTACGGAGATCGATC
>DATFGC010000087.1:0-4356 GCA_035249765.1 Gemmatimonadales bacterium
GTCGTAGCCCATCGCCTTCTCCGCCATCACCATTCTGATCGCCGAATCAGGACTCGGCACGCTGCCGCCGCTGAACGAGGGACCCGAGGTCCAGATCCGGGGGCTCAGGATCTCGCCTCGCGCCGCGCGGTCGCGGAAAGGGAGGTGACGGGGCGTGCCGAGCATGCTGCGCACCGTGGTGACCCCGTTGAGGGCGAAGAGCTCGAGCACCCGGGCAATGGTCGTGTCGGGCGCATTCCCCGGCGGCACGTGGGCGTGCATCTCGGCGAGCCCGGGGATCAGGTACTTCCCTGCGCCGTCCACCCTTGTGGCGCCCTCGGGAACCGGTATCGAGGTGCTGGGCCCGAAGGACACGATTCGGTCGCCCCGGGTGACCACGGTGTATCCCGGCAGAGTCCGCTCCCGGTCCATCGGGATCACGTTCACGTTGACGAACGCTACCGGCGGCGCGGCGGAGTGCCGGAGCACCCGGCCGGCACGCACGGCGGTCATCACCCCGTTGTCCACCTCGACCTGCCCGTTCACGATCACGTAGGGAATGCCGTCCGGGTACTGGTGCGGCTGGGTGAAAGTCGCCCGGTCCGCCACGGTCCGGGGATTGAAGACCACCAGGTCGGCCATCATGCCGGCCGCGAGTCGGCCGCGGTCGGTCAGACCCATCCGCGCCGCCGGGAGCGAGGTCATCTTCCGCACCGCGTCGGGCAGGGTGAGCACCTTGAGCTCGCGCACGTAGCGGCCCAGAACCCGGGGGAAGGTGCCGTAGTTGCGGGGATGGGGGACCGACGGGCCCGGCGCCGAGATGCTCCCGTCGGACGCGATCGCGGTCCATGGGTGCTTCATGATCCGCTGGACATCCCGCTCATCCATGACGTGGTACACCATGCTGGCGCCGCCGTTCAGGATCCCTTCGATGACCAGCGGGGCCGCGCCCGCGCTGGTGAGGGGAACCCCGCGCTCGACCGCCCAGTCATACAGGGTCTTGCCGTTGAGCTCGGGCTTCCAGCGCACGCTGGCGAACTGGGGCCGCCGCAGGTCGCCTCCGCCTCGGTCGTTCTCCAGGATGTCGATGATGCCCTTGAGGATGCTGTCGCGCAGCACCGGATCCTTTACCCGGCGCGCGAACGCGGTGTCGCCGTCGGCCATGGCCCAGGCCGGGGCCAGGATGTTGAAGCCGGTGGAGCTTGCGGTGTAGGGATACTGATCGGCCATCACGTCGAGCCCCGCGGCCCGGGCGGAATCCATCAGCGCCAGCGTCTGGGCGCTTTTTCCCCACATCGCCTTGCCAATGACCTTGTGGTGGGTGAGCACCACCGGAATGCGCGCCTCGCGCCCGATCCGGATCGCCTCCGCGACGCCTTCGAGCGCGCCGATCCCTTCCTTGCGGAGGTGCGAGGTGTAGATGCCGCCCGAATCCGCCGCCACCTTCGACACCGCAATGACTTCCTCGGTGCTGGCGTAGGTCTGCGGCACATAGAAGAGCCCGGTGGAGATCCCGAAGGCCCCCCGGTGCATCGCTTCGCCCACCATCTGCTGCATCCGGGCGAGCTCCTCCGGGGTGGGAGCCCGGCTGCTCCGCCCCAGCACCGCCTGGCGGATCGAGCCGAAACCCGCCAGCCAGCCGACGTTGATGCCCAGGGGCAGCTTCTCGGCCCGCTCGAGGTACTCCCCGAACGGCCAGGGACCGCCGCCATCGGGGCCGCCCAGGGTGGTCGTCACTCCCTGGCGAACCCGGCTGGTGGCGTCCGGCAGGCTGAAGATCGGCTCGTTGTGGGCGTGGAGATCGATGAAGCCGGGCGCGACGATGTGCCCGGCGGCGTTGATCACCTTGCGGGCACGGGAGGACGGAATCGCGCTGCGGGATACGGCGACGATGCGGTCTCCCCGGACCGCCACGTCGGCGCGGAAGGCGGGCGCGCCGGTGCCGTCGAGCACCATGCCCCCGCGAATCAGCACATCGTATTGCGGCTGGGGCTGCTGGGCCGGGGTCAGCAGGGCGGCGAGAAGCAGCAGGCTCATCGGGGTGCTCCCTGGGTTCCGGCTCGCGACGCGAGCCAACGGCGGCGTGCTTCCTGAACTCCCGGGGTGAGGGCGGCGCCGGCGGCTTCGGCGGGCACCAGCTCCATCCGGGGATCCGCCTCCAATATGACCTGGCCGGTCCGCGACTGCCCCCTGCTCTCGAACGCCACCGCGAGAGTATCGCCGGGACGGTGCCGGGCGAGGATGGAGTCGAGCGCCGAGCGCGAGCCGGCCGGCATCCCGTCAATAGTCTTGATCAGGTCTCCCCGGTCGAGGCCGGCGCGGTAGGCCGGCTGGCCGACCAGGGTCGCGGCGGAGATGGTAAGCGAGTCGCCCCGTTCCTCGAAGGACACATCGCCCAGCCAGGCGGCCCCGGGCCGGGCCGGCCGGAAGAGAAAGCCGACCCGGGCAAAGAGCGCGGCATAGTCGGGAACCTCCTGCCCGGCGATATAGCGGCGCACGTAATCGTCCGCGAAGGCCCGGTCGCGGGTCACTTCGCCCAGGGTGACCCGGACGTCGTCCATGGTGTAGGGCGTCCCGGTCTTCCCGAACTTGCGCCACATCGCGCGCATGAAATCGTCCAGCGTCAGGTCGGGAAAACGGGCCCGCAGGGTGAGGTCGAGACCGATCGCGACCGCCTCGCCGTAGGTGTAGTAGGAAATGAACAGGTTGGACCGGTTCTGCGGGTCGATCGAGACCGCGGCATCGGTGAACGGCGCCTGCCGGCTCATCCCCACCGCCGAGTGGAACCGCCGCCCCGGGCGGTTGATCACCTCGTTGGCGGCCCCACCGAAGGAGCGGGCCAGCTCCGCGTCAGTCCGGAGCCCGGCCCGTCGCAGCGCCAGCATACCGTAGTAGTTGGTGAAGCCTTCGGCCAGCCACAGCTCGCCCGACAGGTTGGCCTCGGTGAAATCGAAGGGCTCGAGGCTCCTGGGGCGGATCCGTTCCACGTTCCAGGCATGGAAGAATTCGTGGGAGACGGTGCCGATGCTGCCGGCCAGGCCGGTCGCCAGCGGCCGGGTGCCGGTGAGCGAGGTCGAGTTGCGATGCTCCATCCCGTCGCCCGAGCCCCAGGGGAGGTAGACGGCCAGGAAGGTGTAAGTCCCGAAATCGAAGCGAGGGAGCTCGCCGAACACCCCGGCCTGCTCCTGCACGATTTTCCGGGCCATGGCCACGTACTGGTCCACCTCCGCGGAGGTGCCCAGATGATTCATGGCCACCCTGATGGTATCGACCCGATCGCCGTTGGTCACCAGCCAGCTCCGGATATCGAGCGCTCCCAGCGTGATCGGACTGTCGAGCAGGTATTGCAGATCCGGCGCGGTAAAGCTCGCCGGATCGGCGGTGGGCTTGAGCTGGGTTGCGACC
This sequence comes from Gemmatimonadales bacterium, assembly GCA_035249765.1. Classification (GTDB taxonomy): domain Bacteria; phylum Gemmatimonadota; class Gemmatimonadetes; order Gemmatimonadales; family GWC2-71-9; genus JABFSM01. Next base: position 3,385 of record DATFGC010000087.1, read on the forward strand.
CGCCACCCTGCGGGGAGCGAGGGGAAGCGCACCCGGACCGGCCGGGCTTCGAGCCCCTTGGCCCAGAGAAAGGTGGCGGGAGCGTTGAGATGGGCATGGGCCCGGTCGATCTGGGCGTAGGTACCGTCGCCCCGGTCGCCGAACAGGGTGTACCGGATGGTGACCGTGCCGTCGTGCCCCGACACGGTCCAGGAATACGGGGTGGCGGGCTCGACGGGTAGCGGCCGGCCGCCTCCGTCGGTCGCGCGCAGGTTGTAGACGTTCTTGCTGAACTCGTGCACCGCGTAACGGCCCGGCGAGCTGCGGCTCATCCAGGCGGTGAGCGGAGCGCCTCGCACCAGGCCGGGAAAGGTCACCGCAACTTCGGCCTCGTGGTGCTCGGCGTTGGGGAAGGTCACTTCATAGGAGATCGTGCCGGTCTGGGCGGAGACGCTGCCCGGAACCGGGCCGGAAGCCGCGAGGACAAGGGCAATCAGGGCGCGACCAATCATGCTCGAATGCTCTCCATGGGTGATTCGTTACCTGCCCCCCCGTCAGAGTTCCAGGAGGAGCTTGAGTCCCAGCGCCGACCCCACCACCACGAACAATCCCCGTACGAAGCCGGTCCCCCGCTCGGTGGCGATCCGGGAACCAAGGTATCCTCCGGCACACGAGCCGGCGGTGGCCGGGACCATCAGCGCGATATCGGCGTAGCCATGCCCGATGTAGGAAGCGGCGGCCAGGGCGCACCAGGAGAAGGCCAGCAGGTAGTAGTGGCCCAGGGCGCCGATCAGGTCGTATCCCCGGCCCCAGCAGAAGAGCAGGGTCGCCACCAGGCTGTTCCCCGAGCCCAGCATGCCTTCGTAGAAGCCCAGCGGCAGCGCAAAGACTCCGGTCGCCGGACGGGAGAGCCGGGCCGGGCCGGGCAGAGCACCCAGCCGGGGGCGCAGCAGCAGCACCAGAATCAGCAGCAGGATCGCTCCACCCACCACC
>DATFGC010000088.1:0-6823 GCA_035249765.1 Gemmatimonadales bacterium
GCGCCCGGGCAGACCGATCAGACCGGATTGCCACACCCACGCGCGTTCGGGAACGCGGTGCGGGTCATCGCCGAGTATGTGAAGCGCCGTGGGGTGCTGACCCTGGAAGAGGCGGTGCGCAAGATGACGTCATGGCCCGCCACCCGGATGCGCCTGGCGGGCCGGGGCACCATCACCGTGGGCAACTGGGCCGATGTGACGGTATTCGATCTCGATGCGCTGGAGGACCGCGCCACCTACGACGACCCGATGCGCACTCCCGCCGGGATCACGCTGGTGCTGGTGAACGGCGTGGTCACGATCGAGGACGGGAAACACACCGGCGCCCGGGCCGGCAAAGTGTTGTACGGGCCTGGTAAGCCGTAGCCTTCCTTGCGTCTTTGCGTCTTTGCGTCTTAGCGTCTCTCCGGCATCCGCGCCGTCACGGTCCCCTGCTCGTCGAGGAACTCGAGACTGGCGGTTCCCAGCGAATCCACTCTGAGCCGGAGACGGGGCCTGCCGTTGGGATCGAACAGGCTGAGCACCGCGGCCCGGCTCCGGTCCCGGCCCAGGTACACCCGCGTCGCCGCCAGCGGCACCCCGTCCCGGGGGCCGAACAGCCGCTGCAACGCCGCGGCCCGGGCGGTGCTGTCGGTCATCTTGTTGATCGAATCCCGCTCCAGGATCAGGTCGTAGATGTCCCGGGTATCGCGGTCGGCAATGGTGATGGCGCTCGCCTTGCGGCCGTTGTCATCTGTATAGCGCAGGGTGAGGGTCTCATCCTGGTTGAACTGGTCGAACGACATCCCCACCGACGAGCTGTAGGTCCCGTCCTCCCGGGTCCGGCCGGTGAAGGTGAGCCCGCCGTTCTCGGTGCCCTCGTCGTTGAAGAAGATCATGCCGGGCCGGGTTCCGCCGGGATACCCGAACGGCTTGCCCTTGTAGATCGGGCCGATGGAGCGGGGACGGTTGGAGATCACCATCCGCAGCTTGCCGTCCGGCTCGACGATGTTGATCCGTTCCACGTCGATCTCGGTGAAGCGGGTCTTCTGGCTGCTCTGCCGGAAGGCGGCGATGGACAGGGTGCCCAGCAGGATGGTCACCACCACGGCATAGCCTTTGAGCAATCGGAGCTCGCGGCGGATGGAGCGGGTCATGGTTTCTCCAGGTGTCAGGGTTGGGGGTTGGGAGATGGGAGATGGGGATTGGGGACTCTTCCAACCCCGCTTCCCAACTCCCAACCCCTAATCAATGGGTCACTCCCCTGGCGGGGTGTTCTTCTTCACATGGTCCGCAACCCGACGCACGAATTCCGCCCACGGGTACGCATGCCAGGAATGTCCCTTCATCGGGCGGCCATAGGTGAACTGGGCGTCGGAGCGCGGACTGGTGGTTCCCTTGAGAAATTCTTCGAACTGGTAGACCGCCAGGTTCAGGTAGAAATCGTCCATGTCACCGGCGAAGAAATGCAGCTTCCCCGCCAGCTTCGGGCCCAGGGTAGCCCAGTTGCGCTGGGCATAGTCCCGGAGGTCGAAACCCCGCTCCTTCCAGTAGGTGGCCACCTCGCGATCGATGACGCCGGTCAGCTTGTTCCAGAGCGGTCTGGGATAACCGTCGGGCCCGACCGGCCCATACACCGCCTCCCATCCTCCCAGCTGATAGCCGGACCGTCCCCGGGTGCCCAGCACTTCCTCGAAGAGACTGAGCTGGCGCATGGTCCACACCATCTGGCCTTCGGTGGTGCGCCGGAAGGGGCGCTCGGTGGCGGTGAACGGTCCGGTCGGCACGACGAACGCGCTCGAATCGGCGTAGTTGTTGACCAGGAGGTTCTTCCGGAAATCGATCGGGTCCGGCTGGAGCACCCAGGCGCCTCCGAAGAAGTCGGGGTGCTGGAGCTGGAGGGCCAGCGCCTGCCAGCCGCCGGTCGAGGCTCCCTCCACGATGCGCGCGTAGGGCTGCCGGATGATCCGGAACCGCTCCTCCAGTGCCGGAATCACCTCTTCCACGATCGCGTCGCCGTAGGGACCGTTGTTGGCGGAGTTCACCGAGTAGGAATCGGGAAAGTATGGCGTCTGCTGCTCGAACCCGATCGCGATCACCCGGGGAAAGTCCTCCGATGCCCAGGCGCGGTAGAAGTCATAGCCGGTTTCGACCCCGGTGACGGGGTTGATCACGCCGAGGCCGCGGGCCCGGGTGGAATCGGTGGAAAAGGAAAACGGCACGGTGTGGCCCAGGGTATACACCGCCGGATAGCGCGTTCCCGACTGCTCTGCGTAGCCCTTCGGCAGCAGCACCGTGGCGTTGATAAAGACCGGCCGGCCCCAGAATGCGGTCAGCTTCCGGCTCTGGATCTGCACCCGCTTGACCCATTCGGTGTCGGCAGGCCGGGGCCGGGCGGGAATCACATGGTTGACGGTGACCCGAATGGTTCCACCGGCTCCGATCCGCACCGGCAGGACCTCGCTGTAGAGGTTCCCGGCGCCGACCTGGAAGGTCTCCTGCCGTCCGTCGTTGAAGTGGACCCAGATCCGGTGCCCGTCGGCGCGGCGGGCCTCCTCATACACGTTGATGACCGCCTGCACGAAGTAATCGCCCGGGGCCAGCTCGGCGAGGGGGCGCGGATACCCCAGCGCACCCCCGTCGATCACCGTGGGGCGGTCGGCCGGCTGCTGCTCCAGGTCCACGGCGAACAGCGCCGGTCCCGAGGGAGAGATCGTGAGCCTGGGCTCGGGAGTCTCCCGCTTCGCGACCACCAGGACCAACCGCCCGGTGAGCGGGGCCTGCCGGGTGGCGGCGGGAACGACGACCTCGAACCGCGGCGCCTGGGCGACGGCGTGGACCGCCGGGAGAAAGCTGAACGCAAGGACGGCCCAGCATCGGGGCGAACGCATGGAGGGAAACTCCGGCCTGGAGTGGGCGAATGCGGATCTCACCTTCGCAATCTACCGTCGGGGTGACGCCAGTACCTCCCCGGCTCGAATCCGCCTACCTTATTCCTCCCCCGCCCCTCGGGGGCGAGGAGGAGTCGCCGCATGACCGTCACTCAGCTGTCCTCCGAGCACGCGGAGGAGATCGTCACGGTATTCTGTGATGCCTTCCACGACTACCCGGTCATGCGTCAGGTGCTCGGACCGGCCGCCCGGTACGACACCCGCCTGCGCACCCTGATCGGCCTGTTCGTGAACGGGCGGGTCTTCCGGAAAGAGCCCCTGCTGGGCATCCGCGACCATGCCGGCGGGCTCATCGGCGCCGCCACGATGACGCTGCCGGAGAGCCCCGATCCTCCCGCCGCGCTGATCACGCACCGCGATGCCGTCTGGCAGGAGCTGGGCCAGGACGCGCGGGCGCGCTACGAGGCGTTCACCGCGGCCACTCATCGCTTCGCGATCGGCGCGCGACACCACCATCTCAACATGATCGGAGTGTGCCGCCCCCGGCAGGGAGAGGGCCTGGCTCGCGTCCTGCTCGGGGCGGTCCACGCGCTCACCGACCTGGATCCGGATTCGGCCGGCACCAGCCTGAGCACCGAGCACCCGCCCAACGTTCCGTTGTACCAGCATTTCGGCTACCGGGTCATCGGGCACGCGCAGGTGGACCGCGGCCTCACGACCTGGGTGCTGTTCCGGGAGCGGTCACCATGACACCAGCCGCGGAGCTGACCCGGGCGGTCCGGGCGGGCGATGTCTCCACCGCGGGGAGACTGCTCGAGGAGCATCCCGGGCTTCGATCCGTACTGGATGGGCCAATGTACGGCGGACACTTCGGAGCCACTCTGCTGATTGCCGCGGTTGAGACCGGCAACCGCGAGATGGTGGACCTGCTGCTCGGGGCCGGAGCGGACATCAATCAGCGAAGCCACTGGTGGGCCGGAGGCTTCGGGGTGCTCGACGGGGACAGCGAGCTGGTCCCCTGGCTGATCGAGCGGGGCGTCCGGGTCGATGCCTGCGCGGCCGCCCGGCACGGGATGATCGACCAGCTGCGGCAGATTCTCGAGGCCGATCCCGGAGCCGCGCGGATGCGGGGAGGAGACGGGCAGACGCCGCTCCACGTGGCCAAAACGGTGGAGATCGCGGCGTACCTGCTGGAGCGGGGCGCGGAGATCGACGCGCTCGACGTGGACCACGAATCCACCCCGGCCCAGTATCTGGTGCGCGACCGCCCCGAGGTGGCCCGCTTCCTGGTGAGCCGGGGCTGCCGCACCGATATCCTGCTCGCCGCGGCGCTGGGCGACCTGGCGCTGGTGAAGGAGCACCTCGCGCGGGATCCCTCCGTCATCCGGCTTGCGGTGACACCGGAGTTTTTCCCGATGCGGAACCAGCGCGCCGGAGGCACCATCTACATTTGGACCCTCGGCGCCAACATGATTCCGCATACGGTGGCTCAGCTCGCGAAGCATCCCGACGTCTTCGAGTACCTGATGGCTCAGAGTCCTCCCGCGCTTCAGCTCGCCGTGGCCTGCGAGGTGGTGGACGAGAGCCGCGCCAGGCGGGTGCTGGCGGGCACGCCAGGCGTTCTGGCTTCGCTCACCCCATCGGACCGCAGGCGTCTTCCGGCCGCCGCGACGGACAACCGGCTCGACGCCGTTCGCCTGATGCTCTCGCTCGGCTGGCCCACCGGCGAGCCAGGCCAGGAAGGAGGCACCGCGCTGCATTGGGCAGCGTTCCATGGCAACATCGAAATGGTTCGGGAGATCTTGCGCCACGGCCCCGATCTCACCCTGCGGGACACCACCCACCAGGGCACGGCGTTGGATTGGGCCCGCTACGGCGCGGAACATGGATGGCAACCCGAGCAGGGGAACTATCCGGCGACAATTGCGGCGTTGTCACCCTGAGATCGCGCAGCGATCGAAGGGGCAGATCCCCACATGGAGATCAGCCCCTTCGCTGCGCTCAGGGTGACCGCCTGGCTCCCTGGTTCCCTGGCTCCTTGGCTCCCTAGAATTTGCTCCAGAGATACTGATTGGTCACTTCATGATGGAACTGGATTTCCGGCACCTTGATGAGCGCCCCCAGCGCCTTGGGGCAGCGGTCCGCGGATGACAGCTTGAGGTCGGCGTAGCGCTTGTGGACCTGCTCACCCAGCAGGTCGGCGGCGAACTTGCTTCCCTTGAAGAGCCGGATCCCGTCATAGATGTTGTCGGGCAGGAACTTGGTGCGGTCCCGCCGCTTCTCGCCGTTGCTGCTCTCGATCGGCCCCTCGAACCCGGTCCGGAACATCGTATAGATGGCCAGGTAGGGATTGGCGTCCGGGGCGATGGAGCGGACCTCGATCCGGGCCGATTTGTCGTTGCCGATCGGAATCCGGATCATCGAGCCCCGGTCTACCGCCGAGGCCTTGATCTGGTTGGGCGCCTCGAAGTGGGGGTCGAGCCGCCGGTAGGCGTTCACGCTGGGATTGAACAGCAGGCAGATGTCCTGCCCGCTGGTGAGGATCCGGTCGATGAATTTCCAGCCCAGCTTCGAGAGCTTGTCGGGTCCCTTCGGATCCCAGAACAGGTTCTTGCCCCGCTGGCTCACCGAAAGGTTGGTGTGCATCCCGCTGCCGTTCACCCCGGTGACCGGCTTGGGGAGGAAGCTCGCGGTCATGTCGAACCGGGCCGCCACCTGGCGACAGATCAGCTTGTAGAGCAGGACCTGGTCGGCGGCGACGCTGGCCTCGGTATAGGAATAGTTCATCTCGAACTGGGACGGCGCCACCTCGGGGTGATCCTTCTCGTTGGCGAATCCCATCGCCCGCTGTACTTCCGCGGCGGTGTCGATGAACAGCCGGAGCGCGTCACCCGGAAGCGAGTGATAGTATCCCCCGGTGCTGGGGAACTCGAAGCTGCCGGTCTCGTAGTAGCGCCGCTCGGCGTCCCGCCCCTTGAACAGGAACCCCTCGATCTCGTTGGCGGCGTTGCAGGTGTAGCCCTCCTTCTGATGGAGCCGGTCGAGATAGCTCTTGAGCTTGGCCCGCATGTCGGCCACATAGGGCGAGCCGTCCTTCTCCAGCACGTCGGCGAAGACCAGGACCTTGCCGGGACCGAAGACGTCGGCCGGCAGCCAATAGGTCGCCGGCCAGTCGATGGCCAGCCGGAGATCCGACTCGGCCTGCTGGGAGAAGCCCCGGATCGACGACCCGTCGAAGGTGAGATTGTCGGCCGACTTGAGCAGGAACTTCTTGTCGTAGTCCAGCATGTGGAGCCGGCCTTCGAGGTCGGCAAAGCAGACCGTGACCGCCTTGATTCGCTTTTCGTCGGTCAGATACTTCATCCGCCGCTCCCGCAGCTTGTCGGGATTGGCGCGGCCCAGCCGCTCGGCCTTGGCCTCGAGGTTCATCTCCTCGAGCTGGTCGTAGGGGATTTCCAGGAAATCTCTCAGGTTGTCGGGCATCAGCGGGCTCCGCGGGGACGGGGGTGAAGCCTGTCGGGACGCAGAACCTTATCGATTTAAGCTAAAAAGTCAACCACCTAGCTCTAATCTCCTCGATTTTAGTGTAAGGCAATGCATTTTTAGCTTAGCGCGATGGCGAGGGAGTGGTATCCCGCACGCTGTCCCGGCCGGCCGCGGCCCGGTCGGTCACCGGGCGCCTGGGGTCTCGGTCCACCACGGTGAGCCGGACGGTGGAGCCGGGCTGGAGCCGGTCGGTTCCGCCCACCACGACCTGCTCGCCCAGGCTCAGGCCCTTCTGGATTTCCACGTAGCCCGGGGTCCGGACCCCGAGCTCGACTTCGCGCCGCTGGGCCTTGTCGCCCTCCACCACCCAGACATACATGGCCCCGGCGACCGGGCTGACCGCGTCTTCCGGGATGACCAGGGCGGACGGGCGGGTCGCGGTCTCCAGGCGGGCCTCGATGAACATC
>DATFGC010000089.1:0-2094 GCA_035249765.1 Gemmatimonadales bacterium
ACTCTTCTGCTCGGGTCCGTCGTGCTGGGGGTGGTCACGGTCCTGGCCTCCCTGCTCCCCGCGCGCCGCGCGGCGCAGGTGGATCCGGCGCGGGTCCTCCGGGACGAGTGACCCGTCCTCGGCAACCATTCTCCAGCAGGAACTCTCATGCGTGCCGTCATCGCGTTGCTCACCCTGGGCGGGTTCGCCGCTCCTCCGGCCGCGGCCCAGGCGGCGGCCGACCGGGAAGCGGTCCGCGCGGCGGTGCTCGACTATGTCGAGGGATTCTACCAGGGTGATACCGTCCGCCTGGTCCGCAGCGTCTGGCCCGAGGTGCGGAAGTACGGCTACTGGCGCTCCAAGCCCGACGCGCCCTACGCCGGCGAGGCGATGCCCTTCGCCGATTTCATGTCCTACGCCAACCGGATCAGGAGCGGGGCGAGCAACACGCCCGCCGGGGCGCCCAAGGACATCAGGGTGTTCGACGTCCAGGATCAGACCGCCAGCGCCAAGCTCACCGCCTGGTGGGGAACCGATTATCTCCTGCTCGCCAAGGAGAAGGGGCGCTGGATGATCGTCCAGGTGCTGTGGCAGAGTCCCCCGCCCAAGTGACCGGTCCCGAGACCGGCCGCTGCCGGGCTTCGCTTGAATCCGGCGGCGCTTCCCGCTAGCGTGGAACGGAGAGCCCGGCTCATTCTCCTCCCCTCGCCAGGAGCCTGGGATGGCATCGCTCACCCTCCGCGTCAACGGCCGTGCCCGAAAACTCGAGGTTGACCCCGGCACCCCGCTGCTCTGGATCCTTCGCGACAGCCTGAACCTCACCGGCACCAAGTACGGCTGCGGGATCGGCCAGTGCGGCGCCTGCACCGTCCACCTCGATGGCGTGGCCACTCCCTCCTGCGCGATCCCGGTCGGCAGTGTGGGAAATCGCGCCGTCACCACCATCGAAGGACTTTCCCCGGACGCGAGCCACCCGGTGCAGCGGGCCTGGATCGCCGAAGGCGTGGCGCAGTGCGGCTACTGCCAGTCCGGACAGGTCATGTCCGCCGCCGCGCTGCTCTCCACCCGCCGCACGCCCAGCGACGCCGAGATTGACGAGGCCATGTCCGGCAACCTCTGCCGCTGCGGGACCTATGACCGGATCCGTCGCGCCATTCACCGCGCCGCCGCGGGGAGGGCCGAATCGTGACCACCGTCCGCGAGATCCCTCGGCGCGAGTTCATCAAGCTCGGCGCGGTGGCCGGCGGCGGGCTGCTGCTCGGGGTGCACGTCCCCTGGCCGCGGACCCCGGCTGCCGCGGCGGCGGCGCCCTTTCAGCCCAACGTCTTCCTCCGGATTGCCCCCGACGGCCTGGTAACCATCTGGTGCGCCAGGTCCGACATGGGCCAGGGCGTGCGCACGGCCCTCCCGATGATCGTGGCCGAGGAGCTGGACGCCGACTGGAGCCGGGTCCGGGTGGAGCAGGCCGATGCCCACCCCAGCTCCTATGGGCGGATGATGACCGTCGGCAGCAGCAGCGTCCGGAACGGGGCCTGGATGCCGCTCCGCCGGGCCGGCGCGGCCGCGCGGGAGATGCTGGTGTCCGCCGCCGCCGCGCGCTGGGGCGTGAAGACGTCGGAGTGCGCCACCGGTTCGGGCCGGGTGACCCACGGTGGATCGGGCCGGAGCCTCGGATACGGGGAGCTCGCCGAAGCGGCGTCGGCTCTTCCCGTCCCCGCGACTCCGCTGCTCAAGGACCCTGCGAGGTTCCGCCTCGTCGGAACCCGGGTCCGGGAGCTGGACGGCCCCGCCAAGGTCAGCGGTCAGGCGGTCTTCGGCGCCGATGTTCGGGTGCCGGGAATGCTGTTCGCCACCGCGGTGCACCCTCCCCGCTTTGGCGACCGGGTCGGCTCCTTCGACCCGGTCCGCGCGCTCGCGGTGCCGGGGGTGCGAAAGGTGGTGAAGATCTCTCAGGGTGTGGCGGTGGTGGCGGAGAGCACCTGGGCCGCGCTGCAGGGCGCCCGGGCCCTCGACGTCACGTGGGAAGATGGCGGCTTCTCCGCGAGCAGCGCCGGAATCTTCCGGGACTTTGCCGTCCTTGCCCAGCAACCGGGAGTCGAGGCGGAAAGGCGGGGC
>DATFGC010000090.1:0-3110 GCA_035249765.1 Gemmatimonadales bacterium
CCTTGTACTGCTCCATCCCACCGAAGGCCAGCAGGGCCTCGCGCCGGGCCGTCTCCGGCGCGGTGCCCTTGCGCATCCGTTCGGCCGCTTCGCGCTCAACATGAAAACGCAGCTCGTCGGCCAGGTCCCGCTCCGCCCGGCCCCGGAAGAACAGCGCCCTGAGGCGCTCGGTGAAGTCGCTCAGGAAGCTCATGCCAGTCCCTCGGCGGAGCGGACCCGGAGGATCCCGTTGATGGCGGTCGAAGCCCGCTCCCAGGCCCGGGTCTCGGCCTCGAGCTGCTGCCGGCCGGCGCGGGTGAGCAGGTAATACCGGGCGCGCCGGTTGTTCTCGGTGGTCCGCCATTCGCTCCGGATCCAGCCCCGGCGGAGCATCCGCTGGAGGGCGGGGTAGAGGGAGCCCTGCTGGACCTGGAAGGTGTCCCTGGAGAGCTGGCCGATGCGGTGGCCGATTCCCCAGCCGTGCAGGGGGGCCAGGGAGAGGGCCTTGAGCACCAGGAGCTCGAGGGTGCCCTGGAGCAGATCGGCGGAGTCGGGCGGCATGGTGGCTCCTCTAGATTAGCTGGCGGAGAGGATAACCCCACTTCTCCAGACGATCAAGAGGAAAGACGCCGGCCGCTCCCAAAGGGTTGCGTGGGCTTCCCGGCGCGGTCCGGCCGCCCTCCGGCTAGCGCGCCGAAATCTCCCCCAGCAGCCGGGGCGACCAGAGGGCCAGAGGTGGGGTGCCCGCGACATTCAGCTCGGCCGCCGCCGTATTGTAGCGGGCCAGGAGGCGTGGCGGATCGGTCATGGCCGCAATCAGAGCCGCCCGGCCATAGCGGCGCTCGATGATCACCGCCATCCGGTACCCCACCGTATACCAGGGTCCCTGGACCCCAAAGAACGAGAGTCCGCGCTGGCGTACTTCCTCCTGGGTGGCGAGGCGCCCCTCGAGCAGGTCCAGGAAGAAGGCCTCCAGCCTCCCGAGATCCTGGTTGAAGGCTGCCATGTCGCGGTCCCAGCGATCGCGATCTTCGGCCGGGCTGTTCGCGTGCGGGTGGGTGTCGGGCCCCCCGGCAGCCGCGAGCATGGCGAAGCCTTCGCCGAACGCGCCCATCCACTCCAGCACGCTTCGGATCCTGCCGGAGGACCGGGAGGCGGACGAGTCGGGCGGGGACGCGCCGGCGAAGCCGATGTGGTGCAGCTCGTGGGCCACCATGTTCTCGAACTCGGCTGACGACTTCCGGGGATCGAGAGAGAGGAAGATGGCCGGGTCGCCCCGGAGGTCGTAGACGAAACTGTTGGCCTGCGGCTTGAGAACCGGGTACACCACGGCGCGAATCCGGGCTTCGGGCGGGAGATAGGCGAGCACCCGGCGTGCGCTGGCCAACAGGTCGCGCGAGCTCCACTCATTCAGGGTCTGCCGCAGGGTGGCTGCCCGCGCCCCCAGGTCATCGGAAAGCACGAAATCCCTGAAGGCCTGCTCGGTGAACGGCCGGTTCATCGCGATCTCGCGCTGCGCCAGCCGCCGATACGGCTCGGACCCGAAGAGTCGCCGCCAGGCGCTGTCGGGGACCGGCTGGCCGGCCTGGCGCATCGCCACAATCGCCAGCACCGCCTCGGCCTGGGAGCTATCGAGCCGGAGCTGGACCCGTCCGTCGGCCTGGGCCCCGGCCGGGGCCGGGGCCGGGAGCGAGAGGTGAAGGAGAATCCACGCCGTGAGAAGAACCATACCGCTGATTGGACCCGTCGCTCGCCGGGAGCGTTGCGTCTGGCGCCGCGGGAGCCTCCCAGCGCCCCCACCATGGCATCCCGATTGCCCGCCGACCTGCCCGCGCGCTACCTTGGGGTGGCGCGCAACTCCCCTCTCCACCATCCCCTTGCCAGAGTCCACGATGACCATTCAGCGGGACGAAGCGACCCAAGCGGCCCTCAGCAAGATCCTCGAGGAGCATCACCTGGATGGCGATGCACGACTGTACCGCGAGGCCATGCGGGAATCGCTCATCCCTACGGGTCAACCGGGGGTGTACAGCCTTGCCGCGAACGCCAGTCCCAGCGAGTCGGTCGTGGACGTCTACGGACCGGGCTATGTGGTGCAGGCGGAGCAGGTGGGCCCCGGGCTCGCCTTTGCCGAAACCGCCTCGCCCAACTGGCAGGAGACCATGGAGCTGCGGACCCTGCGGGCCGCCCCCGACAAGGTCCGGTCCTCGCAGGATCGGGTGGAGGTCGAGGTGCGGGTCAGCGACATCCTCCGCCAGGGCGGCCTGATCTATCCGGTCGAATCGGTCACGGTGGAGCGGGCCTGGTACTGCACCCTCCCCGACGGCAAAGTGGACGTTCGCGAAGCGTCCTGATCACTCAGCGGCGGCGTAATGGCGGCACCCTTCAGACACCTGCGCGCCTAGTACTACGACGAGGATCCCGCCCGGGCGCGGGGGTTGCGTCACTACCACCTGCGCGAGCAGGCGATGGCCGGGCTGCTCACCACGGAAACCCGCCACCCGCCGCTGTTCCGGATCCCCCGCCACGCGCATGATCTGCCGTCCTTTTATATCGTGCTCGAGGGCGGCCTGGTCGAATATGCCGGGCGCACCGAGCGTGAGCTTCGACCATCCGGCGTCGTATTCACCCCCGCCGGGGACATGACCCTGCCGAACTCGCGGCTGGTGGTCTCCTATTCCACCCGGTACTACACCTTCCTCGACCAGGACGTGCCGGCGTTCCTGCCCGATGTGCGCATCGATCCGAGCTGGCCGGACTTCCGGGCGGGCCGGGATCCGGTCATGGAATGGATTCTCAGGCAGAGCAGGTGACCGGGCCGGTCAGGTAGCCGGCCCTGGGGCCAGTATCCCGGATCACTCCTCCGAATCGGAAGACTTGACGAATATCAATTAGTTAATTAGCTTATTAGCTAATAAGCATATCTCCTGCCGGTCTTTGTCCGGCAAGCCGGGGGTCTTCGATGGCCACACCCGATGCGGTGTTCAAGGCGCTCGCCGATCCCACCCGGCGGGAGATTCTCCACCTCCTCCGGTCGGGTTCCCGGTCGTCCGGGGAGATCGCCGATCGTTTTCCGGTGGCCTGGGCGACGATCTCCCGGCACCTCGCCGTGCTGCGGGACGCGGAGCTGG
>DATFGC010000091.1:0-2608 GCA_035249765.1 Gemmatimonadales bacterium
GGCGGTGGAAGACGCGCTCCATGGCACCGGAGTCGAGATCACCGAGATCCCGCTGAGCCCGAGCCGGCTCTACGCCCTGATCGCGCAGGCGCGCGGAGGCACCTCATGATCGTCGAGGGAGTGCATGTCTTCCCCGGGCCCCGCGAGGTGGTCTGGAATCTCCTCCTCGATCCCGACGTGCTGGCCAAGACGATGCCCGGTACCGCGAGGATCACCCGTACCGCTCCCGACCGGTACGAGGGGACCATGGCGATGGGCATCGGGCCCATTTCCGCGGCGAGCTTCGACGTCGCCATCGCCATCACCGATCAGCTCGAGCCCGAGCGCTACACCATGCAGATCGATGGCCGGGGCGGCTTCGGCTTTACCCGCGGCACCGCGGCGGTTTCGCTGGCGGCCGAGGGCGCCTCTACCCGGATGCACTACCAGGCCGACCTCCAGGTCGGCGGCAAGATCGCCGCGGTCGGCCAGCGGCTGCTCGATTCGGTGAGCAGGCTGCTGCTACGCCAGGGACTTGAGGCCATGACCCGGGAGCTGGAGCGACGTCTTGCGGGGGGAGCGGCGTGAAGCCGCCCGAGTTCGGCTACCACCGGCCCGCCTCGCTGCCGGATGCGCTGGCCCTGCTCGGCGCCCACGCCGGAGCCAAGCCGCTGGCGGGAGGGCAGAGTCTGATCCCCGCGATGAATTTCCGGCTCGCCGCGCCCGCCGCGCTGGTGGATCTCAACCAGCTGACCGAGCTGTCCGGCATCACCGAGTCGGCGGACGGCGGACTCGCGATCGGCGCGATGACCCGGCACAGCGCGGTCGAGCGGAGCCCGCTGGTCCGCGCCCGGGCGCCGCTCCTGAGTCTGGCGATGCCCTTCATCGCCCACAGCCAGATCCGGAGCCGGGGCACGCTGGGCGGCAGCCTCGCCCACGCCGATCCCGCCGCCGAGCTTCCCGCGGTCATGGTGGCGCTGGACGCGGGGCTGACATTGGAGAGCACCAGGGGCAGCCGGACCATTCCGGCCGGGGAGTTCTTCACCGGTCTGTTCGCGACCGCGCTGGAATCTGGTGAGCTGATCACCCGGGTCGAGATTCCGCCGCCCCTTCCCGGGAGCGGCGCGGCCTTTCTCGAGCTGGCGCGCCGCCACGGCGACTATGCCCTGGTGGGGGTGGCCGTCGTGGTTACCCGGGACGCCGGGCGGGTCGGCGGGGTGCGCATTGTCCTGTTCAGCGTCGGCGAAGGCCCGGTGCGCGCCGGGGCCGCCGAGCGGGCCCTCACCGGGAGCGCCGGCGACTCGGCCGCGATCCGGGCGGCGGCGGAAGCGATCCAGCAGGACATCGATCCCCCCTCGGACATTCACGCCAGCGCCGCCTACCGCCGCCAGCTCGCCACGGTGCTCACCGGGCGGGCGCTGGCCGCGGCGCTGGAGCGCGCCGGTGAATCCAACCCGTGAGCGACCTGATCGGACTGCGCCAGCCGCTTCCCGCGTCACCCTACCTGAACGCGGATCTGGCGCCGACCCCGATCGCGGAGCGCACCTGGAACCGCTGGCACTTTGCCTCGCTCTGGGTCGGCCTCTCGGTCTGTATCCCCACCTACATGCTGGCGGCCAGCCTGATCCAGGCGGGGATGAACTGGTGGCAGAGTCTTTTCACGATCCTGCTGGGAAACGCCATCGTGCTGGTGCCGCTCGCGATCAACGCGCATGCGGGAACCCGGTATGGCATCCCGTTTCCGGTGTACGCGCGGGCCGCGTTCGGGTTGTGGGGCGCCCACCTGCCGGCGCTGCTGCGATCCCTGGTGGCCTGCGGGTGGTTCGGGATCCAGACCTGGATTGGCGGCCTCGCGATCAGCGAAATCATGGGCATCGTCTGGCCGGCCTGGCGCGGGCTCGGCGGCGGCTGGACTCTCATGGGCTCCGGCCTGCCCGCCTATGCCGGCTTTCTGCTGTTCTGGCTGATGAATGTCTGGTTCGTCTGGAAAGGAACCGAGTCCATCAAGTGGCTGGAGACGATCGCCGCTCCCTTTCTGATCGCCATCGGCCTGGGGCTGCTCTGGTGGGCGGCCTCGGCCGCTGGCGGCCTGGGCGTGATCCTGCGCGCCTCCGATGCGCTGGGCGCTCCCGCCGCGGCCGCCTCGAGGGAGAGCTTTGGAGCGCTGTTTCTCCCCTGGCTGACGGCGATGGTGGGATTCTGGGCGACCCTGTCGCTCAGTATCCCCGATTTCACCCGCTACGCGGCCAGCCAGAAGGACCAGGTGGTGGGGCAGGCGCTCGGACTCCTGACCACCATGCCGCTCTTTGCCTTCATCGGCGTTGCGGTGACCAGCGCCACCGTCCTGCTCTACGGGACCGCCATCTGGAATCCGGTCGAGCTGGTCGGCCGGCTGGCGGCAGAGCGGGGCAGCCCGGTGCTCGCACTGCTGGCGCTGGCCGCCATCCTGGTCGCCACCCTCACGACCAACATCGCCGCGAATATCGTGGCGCCGGCCAACAGTTTCTCCAACCTGAGCCCGCGCCGGGTGAGCGCCCGGGCCGGCGGGCTGATCGCGGCCCTTATCGGCATCGCGATCCTGCCGTGGAAGCTGCTGGACGCCTATCAGACCTGGCTGATCTCCTACTCC
>DATFGC010000092.1:0-14858 GCA_035249765.1 Gemmatimonadales bacterium
CCGCTACATTCCTGCGATGCGGCCCCCTCTGCTTCTGCTGCTCCCATTCGCGCTGGCCGGATGCGGTGAGGGCGCCGTGGTCCGGGTGGACGGATCGGCCGGCGTGATTCCCCTGGTGGCCGAGCTGGCCCGGGCCTACGGGGAGACCGGCACCCGCGACTCCATCGCGATGGGCGGCGGGCTGGGATCCCGCGCCCGGCTCGATTCATTGGCCTCCGGGGCGATCGACATCGCGTTGGCCAGTCACGGGCTCGACCCCGAGGACCTCTCCGCCCGGAGCCTGGTGGCGCGGGAGATCGCGCAGGGGGCCGTGGTGTTCGGCGTCCACCCGGGGGTCTCCCTCCCCGGCCTCAGCGAAGCCCAGGTCTGTGACATCTTCGCGGGACGGGTCGAAAACTGGCGCGCCCTGGGCGGGCCCGACCTCCCGATCGTGCCCCATGTGCGCCCCGCCTCCGAGGTGGACGCCGAGGTAGTACGGGACCAGGTGGCCTGCTGGAAGACGCTGACACCGGGGGAGCGGGTGATCACCGTGGCGGCGCCCTCCGCGATGGTGCGCGCGATTGCGGTTACCCCGGGAGCCATCGGGATGACCTCCAGCATGCTGATCCGGCAGGGCAACCTCCCGGTGCGCGAGCTGGCGCTCGATGGAGTGACCCCGGATCCCGGAAATGTCGCCGGCGGTACCTGGCGGCTCCGCCGCAAGTTTCTGCTGGTGGTCCGCGCGGACCACCCGTCCGCGGTCGCGCGATTCCTGGAGTTCGCGCGGAGTCCCGAGGGCGTTGCGGTCATTCGCGCGGCCGGCGCCGTGCCGGGCCGCTGAAATGGTGAATCCGCGGATCCTGAGCCGCAAGCTTCACCGCTGGGGCGCAGTGACCATCGCCATCCCGTTCCTGCTGGTGCTGCTCACCGGTCTGCTGCTCCAGGTCAAGAAGCAGGTGCCCTGGGTGCAGCCGCCGGAACAGGAGCGGGAAGCAGGAGGACCGCTGGTGGCCCACGAGCGGCTGCTGGAGATCGCGCGGAGCATTCCCCAGGCCGGCGTGCGGGGCTGGGAGGACATCGACCGCCTCGACTTCCGGCCCTCCAAAGGGGTGGTCAAGGTGCTGGCCAATTCCCGCTGGGAGCTGCAGGTGGACCTGCGGACCGGCGAGCTGCTCCAGGCGGCCTATCGCCGCTCGGATCTGCTGGAAGATCTCCACACCGGGGGCTGGTTCTCCGATGGCATCAAGCTCTGGCTGTTCTTTCCCGTGGCGCTGATCGTCACCGGTTTGTGGATCACCGGGCTCTACATGGCGCTGGTGCACTACCGTGCGGTGCGCCGCCGGGGTCGGGTAGATCTGAGCCGTTCCGGAGAACGGGTGAGCGATCACGCAAAGTAGCGATCCTGGCGGACCTCCTTCGGTGGAGCGCCCCATGACATCCGCAGCAACAACCTCGACCAGCTCGCTCAGCCGCCGCCTGGTTCGCTGGAGCGGGGCGACCCTGTTCCTGTTTCTCGCCGCACTGGCCTGGGCCGGGAGCCGGCTGCTCCGGGACCGCATCCTCCGGGAGTCGGACGGCGGCCTGTTGCAGGCCGCCGAGCAGGCCTCCCTGGTGATCGACGGCGTGGTCGCGGAGCGGGAGCGCCAGGTTCAGCTGCTGGCCTCGCTTCCCTCGGTGGTGGATGCCGCCCGGACCGGGAGCGCGGTCGTGGCTCGCCTGGGGCTCGCGGCCCTGCCGCTCGAAGAGGCGGAACGCCGCTACGAAGCCACCCGGACCCTGGATGTCGACCCCCGGACCCGCGGGTTCCTGCTCGCCCGGGCCGCCTCGCTCGATCTTGCCGAGGTGCTGGTCACCGAGATCAACGGGTTCAACGCCATCACCACCCACCGGACCTCCGACCTGGTCCAGAGCGATGAGGCCTGGTGGCGGGAAGCGCTTTCGGCCGGCCTGAGCCGGGCCGAAGCCGAGTACGATGAATCGGCCCAGCGGGTCTCCATCTCGGTCGCCGCCGCCGTCCGGGAGAGCGACAGCACCCCGGCACTCGGCGTCCTCAAGGTCGTCTACGGTCTGGCGGCGCTCCAGGATGCGGTTCGCGCCGCGGCGACAGCCGGCCTCATCGCGGTCGAGGTGGTGGACACCGGAGGGCGGATCATCGCCAGCTCCCGAGTCACCCCGGACCTGTCGCCGTTGCCGGGCCGGGAGGCCGTTCTCCGCTCCCGGGCCGAAGGAGTGCGGACCTACCAGGGAGAGGTACCCCGGCGCGGCGCCGTCCTCCCGGCCAACGGATCGGCCTGGCGGGTGGTCGCCCACTCGCCCCAGGCGCTGGTCCTCGCCGATCTCCGGCGCGCCAACCTCATCCTGGGCGTCGTGGCGCTGACGGTCTTCCTGATCCTGCTCGGGGTTCTCGCCGCCATCAACGGCTTCATGACCCGGCGGATCGCGGCGCCCGCCGCGGCGCTCGCCGCCGCGGCGGAATCGGTGGCGGGAGGAAATCTTTCAGTTCGGCTGGCAGAATCCATTGCGGACGACGAGATCGGCCGACTCAGCCGGGCGACCGGAGCGATGATCGGCGGGTTACGGAATCTGACCGTAGCCATCAAGACCTCCGCGTCGGAGACCGCGGCGATGGCCCTCGACCTGACGGCCAGCTCCGAGGAAATGGCGGCCTCGTCCCAGCAGATGGCCCAGACCGCCGCCGACCTGTCCCGTCAGGCGGCCGGGATGGCCCGGACCATTCAGGACATGGCCGCGGACTCCGCCCGCATGGTCGAGCTTTCCACCGCGCTGGCGAGCGGCCTGGGTGAAGGGGTGCAGCGCAACGAGCGGCTCCGCAAACTGGCGCGGGAAAACCGGCAGCGGCTCGACGCCAGCGACCGGGAGCTCGAGGCCCTGGTAAAGGAGGCCGGCCAGGGCGTGGCCGCGGCGGACGCCCTGAACGCCGCCTCGCAGGAAATCCGTCAGTTCGTGGATCTGATTCAGCAGATGGCGCGGCAGTCGAAGCTGCTGGCCTTCAGCGCCTCGATGGAAGCCTCCCGGGCCGGGCCGCAGGGCGCCGGATTCACCGTGGTGGCCAAGGAGGTTCAGCGGCTCGCCGATGGATCCTCGGAAGCCGCCGAGCGGGCCGAGAAGGTGGTGACCGCCCTGCTGGCCAAGGTGGAGGAATCGCGGCTCTCGAGCGCCCGGTCGGCCGCGGCGGTGGCGGGGGTTCGCACCGCCACCCAACAGGGTCTCGAGTCCTTCGGCCACGTGGAGGCGGCGGTGGCGGACACCGAAGCCTGGACCAGCGCCATCGCCGATGCGTCCCGCACCTCGAACGCGGTGGTGGGGGACACCACCGGGCGGCTCGACGCCCTGGCCCGCGGCACCGAATTATTCGCTGCCGCCATGGAGCAGGTGGCCGCCAGCGCCGAGGAGCAGAGTGCCAGCACCGAGGAGGTGGTGGGGACGGCGACCTCGCTGGCAGCGACGGCGGAACGACTGGCGGCCCAGGCGGGAGCCTTCCGGTTGTAGTTGTTCCCGCTTACCGCTTACCGCTCACCGCTCACCCCACCCGAAACAACGCTTCCGCCCTGGGATAGCGCACCAGCGCCCGGGCCTTGAGCGGAGCGTGCTGGGCTCGCTCCAGCCCGGGATCCTCCGCCAGCACATCGTGGGCCATTTCCCGCGCTACGGTCAGGAGGTCGTTGTCGTCGGGGAACCGGGCCACCCGGATGTCGGCGTCTCCCGACTGGCGCTGACCGAGCAGATCGCCCTGGCGGCGCTCCTGGAGATCCAGCTCGGCGATCCGGAATCCATCGGTGGTAGCGGCGAACGCGCTGAGCCGGGGCGAAGTCCGGTCGGCCATCAGCACGCAATGGCTTGCGTCGCCGCCCCGCCCGATCCGCCCCCGGAGCTGGTGGAGCTGGGCCAGCCCGAACCGCTCGGGATGCTCGACCACCATCACCGTCGCGTTGGGCACGTCGATCCCCACCTCGATGACCGTGGTGGCCACCAGCACCTGTACCGTTCCGGCACGGAATCCCTCCATCACCCGGTCGCGCTCCTCGGGCCGGAGCCGGCCATGTACCAGGCCCACGGTGAGGTCGGGCCAGCGCTCCCGGAGGGCCTCGGCCATGGTAGTCGCGGCGCGGAGATCGGTCTTCTCGGTTTCTTCGATCACCGGAAGCACCACGTAGGCCTGCCGTCCCGCGCGGCATTCTTCCCGCACGAACTCGAGCACCTTTTCGCGCTGCCGGGCGGTGCGGACCGCGGTGCGCACTTCGCCCCGCCCCGGCGGCTTTTCCCGGAGCACCGACATGTCGAGATCGCCGTAGCGGGTCAGCGCGAGCGACCGGGGGATCGGCGTCGCGGTGAGCAGGAGGACGTCGGGCGCCGACCCCTTGCCGATCAGCGCGGCCCGCTGCTCGACTCCGAAGCGGTGCTGCTCGTCGATGACGACCAGCCCGAGGCGCCGGAAGGCGACCTGGTCCTGCATCAGGGCGTGGGTCCCGATCACCACCCGGGCTTCGCCGCTCCGGAGCCGGGCCCGGACCGCGGTCTTTTCTCCCGCCGTGAGCCGCCCGAGCAGCAGGTCCGGTACGATGCCGAGGGGAGCCAGCAGGCGGGTCAGGGTGGCCTGATGCTGCTCCGCCAGGAGCTCGGTGGGCGCCATCAGCGCTGCCTGGTAGTCGTTCTCCACCGCGAGCAGCATGGCGAAGAGCGCCACCACGGTCTTTCCGCTCCCTACGTCGCCCATCAGCAGGCGGTGCATCCGGTCCGGCGCGGTCATATCTGCGGTGATTTCCCGGAGGGCCTGCCGCTGGTCTCCGGTGAGGCGCCAGGGCAGCGCTTCGCGCAGCGCGGTGGTGAGCTGCCGCTTGATCTCGAAGGTGACGCCCAGCCGGCCCCGCTTGGCGATGTGGCGGGCCCGGCCCAGCATCAGCTGGAGGTCGAGCAGCTCGTCCAGTGCCAGCCGCCGACGGCCCCGCTCCGCCTCGGCGATGCTCGCCGGCCGGTGGACCGCCCGAAGCGCCTCGGGCAGGGCGGGCAGCTCGAACCGCCGCCGGAGCGATTCCGGCAGGATCTCCCGGCAGAGCGCGATCAGGGCATCGAGATGCCGGTCCACCAGGGCGCGAATCTGCTTGTGGCTGAGGCCTTCGGTGGCGGGATAGACCGGGAGGACTCTCCCCTCTCCGCGACTCGAGCTTTCCTCTTCGCGACTCGCTACTTCCTGGTCCTCCGCATCCGCCAGCACGATGAATTCGCGGGGCGCCATCTGCCGGCCGTGATAGAAGCGCACCGGTCCGGCCACCAGCAGGGTCTGTCCGACCTCGATGGTCCGGTCGAGAAACGCCTGTCCGGGCCAGACGCACTCCAGCGCGCCGCTGTCGTCCCGCAGCACCGCGTGGAAGATCCGGAGGCCCTTCCGGGTCGGGAGCACCTCCTTGGCGACCACCCGGCCCACCGCGGCGATATCGTCGCCGACCCGGGCCCGGGCGAGCGGGGTGACCGTGGACGCGTCGATGTAGCGGTGGGGCAGATGCCAGAGCAGATCCTGCGCGGTGCTGATGGAGAGCCGCCCCAACGCCTCGGCCCGGCGCTCGCCGATGCCCTTCAGGAATTTTATCGGAGTATCGAGGTGTAACATGAGAGCTATCGGCTATCCGCTATCGGCTATCGGTCGGGTCTTCGTCGCCGACCAGATCCTCGGCGAACTTCGCTGCATCGAACACTTCGAGATCCTCCGGCTGCTCGCCGGTGCCGAGGAAGCGAATCGGCAGCGCCAGCTCGTGGCGGAGCGCCACCACCGCGCCTCCCCGGGCGGTGCCGTCCAGCTTGGTGACGATGAGCCCGGTCGGCGATACCGCCTGGGAGAACAGCTTGCCCTGCTGCACCGCGTTCTGTCCTACCGTACCGTCGAGCACCAGCAGGGTCTCGTGGGGCGCGCCCGGCGCTTTGCGCGCGATCACCCGCACCACCTTCCGGAGCTCCTCCATGAGGCCCTCCTGGGTGTGCAGCCGCCCGGCGGTATCCACGATGACCATGGTGGCGCCCCGGGCCTGCGCGGCCACGATCCCGTCGAACGCCACCGACGCCGGGTCTCCCCCCGGCGCTCCGGTCACACAGGGAACCCCCAGCCGCTCCGCCCAGGTCTCGAGCTGGGCGATGGCCCCGGCCCGGTAGGTATCCGCCGCCACCAGCAGGACCCGCTCACCCTCGCGCTGGAGCCGGCGGGCCAGCTTGGCGATCGAGGTGGTCTTCCCCACCCCGTTCACCCCGATGACCAGAATGACGGTGGGATCCGATTCGGCCCGCGCAATCCGGGCCGGATCACCCGGAGCCGCGAGGATCTGCGCCAGCCGGCCGGAAAGAGCCCGACGAAGGTCGTCTTCGCTCTTGAAGGTGCCCCGCCGGACCCCGTCCTCGAGCATCCCCACGAGGTCGGTGGTCGCGGCGATGCCCAGATCGGCTTCCAGCAGCATCCGCTCCATGGCGTCGATATCCGCCGCCTTGAAGCCGCGCACGATGGCGCCCACGTCGGTGAGCGCGAGGCGCTTGATCCGCCCCCAGAGGCCGATCTTTGCCCGTTCAGTGATGCGATCCATGTCACTCCTTAGCCTTCAGCCATCAGCCGGCAGCCATCAGCAAAACGCCATCAGCTATCGGCTATCGGCTATCAGTCACACTATCGGCTGTTCCCGTTCACCGTTCACCGTTCACGCTGTTCCCGCTCACCGCTTACCGCTCACCGCTCACCGTTCACGCTGTTCCCGCTCACCGCTCACCGCTCACCGCTCACCGCTTACCGCAGCCCCATCCGGCGTCGCGCCAGCCACTCCCCCGAGAACGCCAGGACGCCGAGGCCGATGAGCCAGAGCCAGCGCCGCACCGGGATCCGCGATTCGGCCCGGGTTGCGGTGGCCTCGTGCGCCGTGAGGGTGCGAGCCCGCGGCAGCAGCTCGCCGGAGAACTCTTCCACCGCCAGGGTCCCTTGCCCGCCGCCGTTCAGGCGATAGCGCCAGACGCCCGCCGGCAGCAGCAGCTCGGCCCGGCCGGCCCCGTCGAACACCAGGGTATCCCGGCGGGCGCCGTCTTCCCCGGTGAGCTCGATCGGCACCGGCTCTACCGGGCCGCCGGCAATCCACTCGAAGCTGGCCGGC
The DNA here is from genome assembly GCA_035249765.1 of Gemmatimonadales bacterium. Lineage (GTDB taxonomy): Bacteria > Gemmatimonadota > Gemmatimonadetes > Gemmatimonadales > GWC2-71-9 > JABFSM01. The sequence goes on from DATFGC010000092.1 coordinate 7,119, forward strand.
CGCCCCTGCTCCACCACGTCGCGCAGGAGGCGGGCCCGGCCGACCGCCGAATCGGCGCCGCCGAGCAGCCAGGACACCGACGTCGCCACCAGTCCGCGGTAGCCTTGCTCACTGGAGCCCCCGCGGAACGCCCAGCGCCAGAATCCCGCCATCCCGATTGTGATCCGGCGGGTACCGCCGGAGTCGCGGCCCACCAGCACGGGCCGCACCGTGCCGCGGCGACCGGCCTGTGCGGTGAGACCGATCCAGTCCCGGGGGCCGGGCGAAAGCTCCGCGAGCGCGGTCCCGGGCGGAAAGGAATCCACCGCCAGGGCACCGAATCCGCTGGAGAGCGGAGTCCCCGCGGGCACCGAGACGTACCAGTCTCCCGGAGCCGAGGAGCCCGGTACGACCGCGGGCAACACCAGGCGGCCACGGGCCCGGCTCCCCGCGGCAGCCCCACCCGGCGTTCCGAGGGTCACCAGCAGGTCGGCGCGACGGGCAGCCGTGGCGACTTCGTCCCGCGGCACCGGCCGCAGAGTTCCCGCGCTCCGCCACTGGCCTTCCTCCGCTTCCAGGTATCCGCGGACCGGGAGCGCCGCAACGTCGCGCAGCGCATCCAGCAGGAAGCGGCTCTCCCAGGTCGGAGGGCTGGCGAGCAGCACCACGCCAGGCGTGGGCACCACCGTCACCACCACCAGCCGGGTGTCGCTCCTGGGTTCGGCGTCGCCGGTTTCGGCCAGGGCGACGGTCAGCACGTGCGCGCCAGGGGGCACCGCGGGCACCGGCCCCTGGAGCACGGTGCGGCCCCGTCCGGATAGGTCGAGCTCGACCTGACCCCGGAGCCAGACCCGGTCTCCCTCGCGGGCGGAAACCCTGATGGTCCTGGCAGCCGCGACGCCGAAGGACTCGACCTCGACCGCAAATCGGAGCGAGTCGCCGGGGGTGACCCGGGTGGGGCCTTCCACCCGCAGGAGCGCGATGTCGTTGACCGGGCGGCGCTCCAGGATCCGCACCGTGGTGAGCGCCAGCAGCTCGCCCGGGATCGCGTCGGCATCCTCGACCTCGCCGTCGCTCACCACGACCACCGGCCGCCCCGCGCTTCCCGCCCCCGCCAGCGCGGGCGCCAGCAGGGAGCGGCCCCCCGAGGGGAGCGTGTCGCCCTCCGGGACGCCTACCAGGCGCAGGTCGCCGCTGCTCCGGGCCAGGGCCAGCGCTTCGCTCCAGCGGCCTCCCGCGGCGCTCATGCTGAGCGATCCGTCGAGCAGCACCAGGGGGCGGTCTCCCCGGGCCGGGGATGGGCAGCTCGCGTTGAGCAGGAGCAGGGCGAGGACGGACCAGCCACCGGCCCGGCAGGCCGCCGGCAGCCAGGTCCGGCTGTTCCATCCCTCCACCAGGCGATAGGAGAGCACCGCCGCGACAGCGGCGAGGATGATGACTACGAATGGCATTGGGGAATTATACCTGAAGCCTGCAGCCTGACGGCTCTACTCTGCAATTACCGTGGCGACAGGGGTTCCGGTCGCGCCGAGCGCTCTGGCAAGCCGTTCTCGCTCCTGCTGGAACGACGGCATCAGCGACTTCGGCAGGGGCTCGCCGCCGCCGAGGTCAACCCGGCGGGAGTCGCGCGCGGCGCCGTTGACCCGGAATTCGTAGTGCAGGTGGGCTCCGCTGGCCAGACCGGTCGAGCCCACGTACCCGATGACCTGTCCCTGGCTCACCCGGCGCCCGGCCCCGACCCCTTTCGCGAAGCCGCGCAGATGGGCGTAGCGGGTGGTAATGCCGCTGCGGTGGCGGATCTCGACCAGGTTGCCGTATCCGCCCGCCCGTCCGGCGCGCAGGATGGTGCCGTCACCCGCCGCCATGACCGGGGTCCCGCTCCCGGCGGAGTAATCGGTACCCTCGTGCTTCCTCCAGATCCCCAGCACGGGGTGGAACCGCTTCCGGGTAAAACCGGAAGAAATCCGCCGGAACTCGACCGGGGCGCGGAGGAAGGCGCGCCGGAGCGAGGTGCCGTCTTCGTCGAAGAAGCGGGAGCGTCCCTCGCCGTCCTCGAACCGGTATGCGTTGAGGTGCTTGCCGGAAGCCAGCAGGTCCGCGGCCAGCACCCGGCCCACCCGCACTTCCCCCTCCTCGGACACTTCGCGCTCGACCAGCACGGCGAAGCGATCGCCGTCCTGGATATCGCGGTTGAAATCCAGCGACCAGGCGTACACATCGGCCAGATCCCAGGCCAGGCGAATCCGGTTGTCGGGATCGAAGAGCCCGTCGGGAACGGCTTCGTGCAGGGCGTCGTAGAGCGAGCTCTCGATGGGACCTTCGATCCGCACCACCTGGGTGGTCCAGGAGACCGGGCGCCGCTCGGTGGTCCACTCGGCGCCGGTGCGGAGCAGGGCAAGCCGCTCCGCGGGACCGGTGCGCACCAGCACTTCGACCGGGAGGGGCTCCCCGGAGACTCGGCGGAACTGGACCGTGAATCCGGCCCGCAGCCTCCTGGGGTCCAGCCCGGCGGCCTTGAGCATCCCGGGCAACTCCGGGCCGGCCATGCCCTGGCGGCCGAACAGATCGCCCAGGGTCTCTCCCCGCTGCAGGGTGTCGCTGCTCACCTGGAACTGAATGGCGGCCAGCACCGGAATGGGCGGCTCGACCTCGAGCCGGCGCCAGGGCCACCGCCCGGTAAAGGCAAGGACCACGGCGCCACCCAGCACGCCAAGGGCGAGACCCGCGCGGGCGAGCCGCATCAGTCCATTTGCCGCCGGATGAAGGTCGGGATTTCCATGTCGGATACCTCGGGACTGCCGGTGGCGCTGCGGGAGGCTCCCGCGGCCGGCCGGGCCGGCGCGGGGCGGGCCGCAGGAAGTTGCGGTCCAGCCCCGCCTGCTCCCGGTCCTGCAGAAACGATACCACCGCCCGCGACCGCACGCTTTTTCTCAGGGAATTGCAATACTCCGGTGCCCCGGGCCGGCGTCTGCTCCCCGGTAATGGCGCGGTCGAACCCGGTGGCGATCACGGTGACCCGGATTTCTCCGTGCAGCGCGGTCTCGGTGCAGGACCCGAAAATGATTTCGGCCTGGTCGCCGGCGGCGTCGTGGATCACCTCGCTGATCTGGGTCACCTCACCCATGGTGATGTCGCTGCTGGTGATGTTGATCAGCACCCCGGTCGCCCCCCCGATCGAGATGTTGTCGAGCAGCGGGCTGCTGATGGCCTGCTGGGCCGCCTCCAGCGCCCGATTCTCGCCCTTTCCGATCCCGGTCCCCATCAACGCCGAGCCGCCGTTCTGCATCACCGTGCGGACGTCGGCAAAGTCCACGTTGATCAGGCCGGTGCGGGTGATGAGGTCCGCGATACCCTGGGTGGCATTGAGCAGCACCTCGTCGGCCTTCTGCAGGGCGTCCTCGAACTTGAAGCCCTTCCCCACCACGGCCATGAGCCGCTCGTTGGGCACCACGATCATGGTGTCCACGCCCCGGCGCATTTCCATGATGCCGGTTTCCGCCTGCTTCATCCGCTTCTGCCCCTCGAACAGAAACGGCTTGGTCACGATGCCGACGGTCAGGGCCCCGATGTCACGGGCCATCTGGGCGATCATCGGCGCGGCCCCGGTCCCGGTGCCTCCGCCCATACCGCAGGTTACGAAGACCAGGTCGGCTCCCTGCATCGAGGCCAGGACCTCGTCCCGGTTCTCCTCGATGGCCTGGCGGCCGATTTCCGGCCGAGCGCCGGCTCCGAGCCCGCGGGTAAGCTTCTTCCCGATCTGCACCTTGAGATCGGATTTGGATTTCCCCAGCGCCTGGGCGTCGGTGTTGACTGAGATGAATTCGACACCGACCAGCCGGGCATCGATCATCCGGTTGACGGCGTTGCCGCCGCCGCCGCCGACGCCGATGACCTTCATGCGGGCGTGCTGACCGTTGCTCTCTTCGAGTTCGAAGATCATGGGAGGGGCCCTCGCGTTCTCAGAAGAAGTCCTGGAGCCATCGTTTCACCGGACCGAGCACCTTGTCCACGGCGGGAGAGCGCCGGCCCGCGGCGAACCCTCCCGTGGCCGTCACCTGTTTCGCCCCGTACAGCAGGAGGCCGACCGGCACCGCCATCCGGGGTGTTTCCACGCTGTCCACCAGCCCGGTCAGTCCTTCGCCGGGAGTTCCGACCCGCACCGGAAGCGCGAAGACTTCGCGCGCCAGCTCCACGATCCCCGGGGCCTGGGCCCCCCCGCCGGTGAGAATGATGCCGGCAGGCAGACGCTGGCGGTACCCCGCGCGGGAAATTTCGTCGAGCGCCAGCTCGAGCACTTCCTGGAGCCGCATGTGCATGATGTGGGCGACGACCTGGCGGTGGGCCGTGCGAGGTCCCTGTCCCGCCGTGCCGGGCAGCTGGAACACATCGGTATCGGGCACCAGCGGCTCGTAGGCCGCGCCGAACCGCTCCTTGAGCCGCTCGGCGTCCTGCTGGGTCACCTGGAGGCCGTGCACCAGGTCGTTGGTCACGTGGCCGCCCGCGAACATCGAGCTCGCGGTGTGGCGGATCTTGCCGCTGTGGAAGATGGAGACGTTGGTGGAGCCGCCGCCCATCTCCACGATGGCGCAGCCCAGCTCGCGCTCGTCGGGGGTCAGCACCGCGAGTGAGGCGGCCAGCGGCTCGAGCACGAATTCCCCGACGTGGTAGCCGGCCTTCTCCACGCACTTGCGAAGGTTCTGCACCGCGCTGGAGAGCACGGTCACCAGATACACCTCCGCCTCCAGCCGCTGCCCGGTCATTCCGATCGGCTCGGTGATGCCGTCCTGCTGGTCGATCAGGTAGTCCTGGGGGATGGCGTGGAGCAGCTCGTGGTCCCGCCCGAACGAGATGTTGCTGGCGACGTCGTTCACCCGGGCCACGTCGGTGGTGCGGATCTCGCTCCCGGTCACCGACACGACCCCGTGGGAGCTTCGGGCCGCGATGTGCTCCCCCGCCACCCCGCAGTACACCGTGCCGACCTCCACCCCCGCCATCATCTGAGCATCCTTGAGCGCCTTGGCGATGGCCCGGGTGGTCTCCTCGATGTCGCGCACCACGCCCCGGCGCACGCCCGAAGTGCGCTCGCTGGAGACCCCGAGCAGCCGGACCCGGGAGGTACGGGCCTCGCCGAGCACCTCGCCGATCAGCGCCACCACCCGGGTGGTGCCGATGTCCACCGCGGCGACCAGGCGTTCGGGCGCCGGGCTCATGCGTCTCCGCCCCGCACGATGACCCGCGAGGTGAACCGGGCGTCCAGCTCCCGCCAGCTCTTGCGCTCCCGGGTCAGCAGGTCGCGGATCAGGACCAGGTCGCGGATCTCCTCCTCGGTGACATCGGCCCGGAACAACACCCGGCCTCCACCGACTTCGAGCACCACGTCCTGGCGGACCCGGCTGCCCCGGTCGATGCCGGCGAACAGATCGGGATCGGTTTCGCGGATCCGCTCCAGCACGCCCGCCACCAGCGGGTCGGGGTCGGCGAGCGGAAGGTCCGCGGCGGGACTGGTGGGATCGAAGGGGAGCACCCGGCCTCGCGCGTCGAGCAGCACCAGCCTTCCGCTCCGCTCGGCCAGCGCCACCGCCTCGGCCTCGCGAATGGTGACCCGGAGGGTGCCGGGAATCCGCCGGGCGATCCGCGCACCCCGCACGCCGGCCATCCCGAGCACCCGGGCTTCCAGCGGCGCCTTGTCGACGAAGATGCTGGTGCCGGACGGGATGGCGAGGGTGCGCGCCACCGCGCCCGGCGTCAGGTAGTGGCCACCCACCAGCTCGATGCGGCGGACCTCGAAGAAGGCGAGACTGCGAACCAGGCGCGAACCGGCCAGCACCACGGCGACCAGAGCCAGCGCCCCGGCGGCCAGCAGGAGCCGGCGCCTCACTGCGACTCCAGGAGCGTGCGCACTTCGCGCCCCAGGTGAGTGATGTCTCCCGCTCCGAGCGTGAGCAGGACATCCCCGGGATGCAGGAGATCGGCGACGGTGCGGCCCAGCGCGCCGCGCTCCGGCTGATAGACGGTGCGAACGCCGTGGCGCCGGGCGGATTCGGCCACCAGCTCACCGGTCACACCGGGCAGCGGGGCTTCCCGGGCTGGATAGACATCGGTGATCACGGCGAGATCGGCCCCGCCGAGCGCTACGCCCATGGCCTGGTGGTGCAGCGCGGTGCGGGAAAACAGGTGGGGCTGAAAGACCGCCACCAGGGTTCGGGACGGAAAGGCCTGGCGCGCGGCCGCCAGCGTGGCCGAGAGCTCGGTGGGGTGATGGGCGTAGTCGTCCACGATAGTGATCCCGCCGAAGGTGCCCAGCCGCTCGAAGCGCCGGCCCACCCCGCGGAACTCGGCCAGCGCCGACAGCGCCGGGGCGGCATTCCCGCCCAGGGCGAGGACCGCGCCGACTGCGGCGGTGGCGTTACGAAGGTTGTGCACCCCGGGAATCCCGAGCTCGATCGGTGCGGTCGATCCGTCAGGCATGGTGAGCAGGGCGCTGGTTCCTTCGGCGCTGGTCCGGATGTCGCGGAGCCCGAGGCCAGGGGCGTCCGGCCCGAAGCGCCAGAGCTTCGAGGGGGACAGCCGGGCTGCCACCCGGTCGGCGCCGGGGGAGTCGTTCCCCACCAGCGCGCGCTCGGCACGGCCGGCGAAGGTCACGAAGGCCCTCTCGAGATCGTCGAGCGAGCCGTAACACTCGAGATGATCGGCTTCGACGTTGTTCACCACCGCGATGGTTGGATGCAGCGTGAGAAAAGCCTGATCGTACTCGTCCGCTTCGACCACGTAGAGCTCGTTGCCGCCCAGACGGGCATTGCCGCCCCACGCCTCGACCCTGCCTCCCGCGAGCCCGGTCACGGCGAACCCCGCAGCCGCCAGCGCCTCGGTGGTCATGGCGGTGGTGGTGGTCTTGCCGTGGGTCCCCGCGATGCCGACCGAGCGCGCCGTGCCGACCAGCCCCGCCAGGGCTTCCTTGCGCGGCACCACCGGAATGCCGAGTGCGCGGGCCGCGGCCAGCTCCACGTGCGACGCGGGAATGGCCGCGCTCGCCACCACCGCACGCGCGTCACCTACGTGTTCCCAGGCGTGTCCCGCGAAGATCCGGGCGCCCTTCGCGATCAGATCTCCGCACCCTGAAACGTCCAGATCGGATCCGCTGACCGGGATTCCCCGGGAGAGCGCCACCATCGCCAGAGCGCTCATTCCGGCACCCCCCACCCCGACGAAATGCAGCGGCCGGGAGTCGGAGGGGAGAAAGAGGTTCATGACGGATGACCTAATCTAAAAGGGCACCGCAACTTGAGAAAGGCCGAGGTTACCCCGAAAGAAACCCGATACGGTCCACGATCCGCTCGACGGCGTCGGGGCGGGCCCGGGCTCGGGCAGCCCGGGCCATCTGATCGAGTTGGCCCGGGGTATGGAGCAGGTCGGCGATTATGGTGGCCAGGCGATTGCCGGTCAGGCCCGATTGCGGCAGACTGACGGCCGCGCCCGACTCTGCCATCACTCTGGCGTTGGGGGTCTGATGATCCGCGGCTGCGGTCGGGAGCGGAATCAGGACCGAGGGGACGCCCCAGGCACAGAGCTCGGCGATCGTCATCATGCCCGCGCGGGAAATCGCCATCGTCGCCACCGCGTAAGCATCCGCCATCGGATCGATGAAATCGAAGACCTGAACCTGGGGCGGCTGGTGGAGGCTTCGAAACTGCTGAAAGGTTGCCTTGCCGGCGGCCCACACGACCTGGACGCCCTTCCCGCTTCCACTCTCCAGCCAATCCG
>DATFGC010000093.1:0-13157 GCA_035249765.1 Gemmatimonadales bacterium
AGAGAGCGGACCCAGGCGGCTCCCCGGTGTGGAGCTGGGCGGAACCGGATCGACCTCACGAATCCGGCGCCGGACTTCTTCCATGCCGGGCCGGTCGTGGTTGAAGGGATGCCGCCCGGCCAGCAGCTGGTAGAGCACCACGCCGAGCGAGAAAACGTCGGTGGCGGTGGTGACCGGCTGGGCGCTGACCTGTTCGGGACTGGCGTACGCCGCCGTCAGCGGGGATCCCCCCTCGGCGGCGGTCATGCTCTGGTCGTCCCCGGCCTCCAGATCGAGGACCTTGGCGATCCCGAAATCGAGAAGCTTGACGGTTCCGTCTCCGGTCACCAGGATGTTGCCGGGCTTGAGATCGCGGTGCACCACCAGGCTCTGATGGGCGTATCGTACCGCCGAGGCTACCTGACGAAGCAGCCGCAGGCGGGAGGGAACATCAAGATCTTGCGCGTCGCAGTACTCGGTGATGGGCCGCCCTTCCACCAGCTCCATGGCGAAGTAGGGCTGCCCCAGGGCAGTGACCCCTCCGTCATAGAGCGCGGCGATGTGGGGATGCTCGAGCCGGGCCAGGATCTGCCGCTCGTGCCGGAAGCGGCGCAAAATCAGGTCGCGGTCGTGCCCGGGGAACAGGGTTTTTACCGCGACGCGCTTCCGGTATTGATCGTCATCGCGATAAGCCTCGAAGACCACGCCCATGCCGCCGCGTCCGATCTCCCGGAGGAGGCGGTACGGGCCCGCCATGGTGCCCACCCGCGAGGCATCCGGGTCCGGCCCGGGAATCAGCTCGCTCAGGGAGACCCCAGGTCCCGATTCGAACCGGTCGGGCTGCGCACTGTGGGCTGCCAGAAGGCGCCGCACTTCGTCCCGCAGACCCGCATCCTGAGGCAGCTCCGCCTCGAGCCAGCCCGTCCGCGCGTGAGCCGGAAGCTCGAGCACGGCGTCGAACAGCGACTTCACCCGCTGCCAGCGTTCCGGCGTCATGCTCATGCCGGGGTCACGCGGCAAATCCGGGCCGACCGGCTCACCCGAGCTCCTGCTGGAGCCAAGCCCGAGCCGAGGTCCACTCCCGCTTCACGGTAGCGGGGGAAAGGTCCAGGGCGAGCGCCGTGTCGTCGATGGTGAGTCCAGCGAAATAGCGGAGCTCCACGATCCGGGCCTGGCGCGGGTCCAGCAGAGCCAGGCGCGCCAAGGCCTCGTCCACCTCGAGGATCTCGTCGGGGCGGCCGGAGCTGCCCGCCAGCTCTTCCTCGAGGGTGACGGGGCGGCCGCCGTCCCGCTTGGCCCGGCGGCGGGTCCGGGCATGGTCCACCAGAATCCGGCGCATGGCCTGGGCGGCGATACCGAAGAAATGGGCCCGGTTGGCCCAGGATGTGTGCCGCTGGTCGGCCAGCTTGAGATAGGCCTCGTGGACCAGGGCGGTGGTCTGCAAGGTGTGATCGGCGCGCTCGCCGCGCAGGTAGGAGGAGGCCAGCCTGCGCAACTCGTCGTAGACCAGGGGAACCAGGCGATCCACTTCGTGGTCGGGCATCTGCCGGGCCGGAAAGGGCTCGAGGGAACGCACCGGAGAACCTACCTCCGCTCCGGCGGGGCCGCCAAACTGCCGGGGTGAGCCAATCGGAGGCCCGATGTCGCGTGAGCCAGGAGACCCCTTGGAGGCTCCCATGCGCCACGCCATTCGCCTGACCGCTGTGCTGTGTATCGCGGCCGCCGCGTGCAATTCCGCCGCCGGACCCGCCGGACCCGCGCTGGAGGGACCCCCGTCGCTCCTGGTTCAGCCGACGGCCAACTCACCCTGCACGGTCCGGTGGGCCGCGGGGGTCAATGGCTCCTGGTTCGATGCCACGAAATGGAATCCCGCCGGGGTTCCGGGTGCGGCATCGAGCGTCTGCATTGATGCAGCCGGGGCGTATACGGTGACCATGGACCCCGCCAATGATGCCGTGCCGATCGACCTGCTCGCCTTGAGTATCGGTGGCAGCGGAGCCACTCCCATCCTGACCCTGGAGGGCACCGCGGCGACCGTCAACCTGCAGGAGGGCGTCGCAATCGCCGCAGGCGCCACGCTCAGGTTCCGGAATACCACAGGCGGTGTGATGAATGCCGCCGGTACGGTCACCAATTCCGGTACCCTGGCGGCCATCGCCACCTGCGGCAACTGTGGGCTCCAGCACGCCGTGAACGCCGACCTCATCAATCTCGGCACCCTGAGCGTTCCCGGCCGGCTTACCCTCGGCAAGGTGGACGGCGCCTACCAGAACTCCGGTACCATCGACCTTGGCGCACCCGGGACCATCGTCATCCCGGCCAGCGCCGGGAATCCGACCTTCGAGCAGGATGCTGGACTCGTCACAGCCACCGGCAACTTTACGACGCTGACAATGCGCGCCGGCACCTACACCGCGAGCGGCGGAGAGCTCCGGCCGCGGAGCCCCTCCAACCCCAAGCCGATCGTGGTGCTCGACGGCGCCAACCTCGTCTTGGGTGCCCTGCCATCCGCGGCGACGATCGGGGTGCGCGGCGGAACCAGCGTCATCCCGACGATTACCGGTGACATTCCGGCCCAAACCACCCTCTGGCTGGCTCCGCAGGTAGGGGCACCCGGCACGATCAACTTTACCGGGGATCCGGTCAACCGCGGCACCATCCTGCCGGCCTGGACTCTCGATGGCAACGGCGGGACGCTGACGCTGGCCGGCACCGGACGCCTGACCAACCTCGGCGCGATCCTGCAAAGCAAGTCTTCGGGGTCGGCGGCCGTCTTCCACTACCAGCTCGACCTGACCAACGACGGGACCATCTCCACGACGGACGGGACCCACCTCGACTTCGATAAGGCCGGCGGGAGCTACCTCAACAACGGCAGCATCTCCCTGGGGGCTACCTCCAGCGTCATGCAGCTGCGGGTGATCGGCAGCACGCTGACCCACGCGGCATCGGCGACGATCACCGGAGGCACTGTCCTGGTGGACGGGGGACGACTGCTGGGAACCGGAGGGATTCTCTCCAGTTTGCGGTCCGTCAACGACGGCAACGTGGACCCCGGGCTTTCGCCGGGTCTGTTGCCGATCTTGAGTTTCAGACCGTTCGCGACCGGCAGGCTCACCATCGAGCTGGGGGGCACCACGCCGGGAACCGAGTACGATCAGCTGCTGGTGACTCTGTTGTCGGGTACCACACCCGGCTCATTCGCCCCGACCGGCAGTGTGCTCGACCTGGTCGAGATCAACGGGTTTCTGTCGGGGCGCTGCGGCCAGGTGTTCGACGTGGTGGTGCACTCGATGTCCAGCGGCTATGGAAGCTTCGGCACGGTCAACGGCCTGAATCCGGCGGCCGGGCGCTCCCTCCGGCTGGTGTACGTGAACGCCACGACGGGGATGCCGGGGACGGGGCGGGTCCGGCTGATCGGCTACGACGAATCTGCGGCGGTGTGCGTCGGCGGCCCCGTTGCGCTGGCGGAAGGTGGCGCGGGAGTGCAGTACGCGATCGGTCTCGACCACGCGCCGTCCAGCACCGTCACTGTCGTTCCGCAAGCCGACGCACAGGTGACCGTTTCGCCGTCGCAGCTGGTCTTCACCTCGTCGAATTGGCAAATGCCGCAATTCTTCACGGTCACGGCGGTGGATGATCTGGTCGACGAGGGAGATCACCAGGGCGCGGTTGCCCATACGGTGACCAGCACCGACGCAAGCTTCGGCGGGTTCACGCCACAGGCCCTCGTGGCCAATATCGCGGATAACGACGCTGGAGCACCACCGCCGCCGCCGCCACCGCCTCCACCACCTCCACCGCCGCCGCCACCGCCGCCGGGTGTCGAGACCGACTACGCCCTGAGCCTGGACCTCGACTTCGACCCCGCGGGACAGCCCCATCCCGGGTACTGGTTCATGAATGTTAAACCAGCCATCAACGTTTCAATCCCGTCACACCTCAGCCAGACGACGGCCACGCTGGATTTTGACCTGCCGGCCAACACGCTGGACGTCGGTGTGCCGAGAGCTGATTTCCCGGGTGGGATTCTCGAGATTGGAGATCTTCGCCCCCAGGTGGGATGCGTCATCACATATGTGGGGAGTTCACCTCGGCACTACCGCTGCCCAAGTCTGCAAGTCCCATGGAACACTACCTACCACTACGGCTATATCCTCCTGGTCAGCCGGGATGGGGCTCGGAAATCGACGGTGCGGGCGTCCGTAACTCCGGTACTGCCAGATCCGAACAAGAGCAACAACAAGGCGACGGCAACCGTCAGAACTCCCTGAGCCTTGGGCGGTCGCACAGGAGCTTCACCGGTGCGGCATCCTCGCGGGTTGACCCGGTCCCCCCTCTGAGGGGGACCGGGTCTCGTTCGTGAGGCCGCCCCCACCTGAGAACTCATACGGGGTACCATCCGTCACAGGATAGTCAACCCGCAGCCGTCCGTGTCCGCTCCCCTCCCCTGATCCCCAGCAGTCGAGGACGCCGGCCGTCGTGCGGCCGGAGGTGTGGCGGTATCCGGCGTCGAGGCTGCTGAACGAATGCCCGCCGGCGACCGCGGAGGCAGCGCGTCCAGATCCAACCCTGGCCGTAGTTCGCGCCGGTAGCTCAGATGCCAGAACGGCGTCGCCCTGGGGGGGCGCCGGGAATCTCAACCGGTTCGACTATTGAACCAGGGGGGGCAAACACTGACGGTTGCGCTTCCGGCCCCGGTAGCGCACTTTCGCCTGTTCCAAATTCTGGAGACGACGATGGCGGACCCGTCGGTGAAGGGCCGGATTCTCTGGTATGAGCTGTTGACCACCGACATGAAGGCCGCGGAGCGGTTTTACACCGCGGTGGTGCCCTGGACGGTGGTGCCGTTTGAAGGGTCTCCCGAGCCCTATGACATGTGGATGCGGGAGGGCGGGGTTCCCGTGGGTGGCTGCATGACCATCCCCGAGGGCATGAATTTCCCGCCCCATTGGGGGATGTATGTCGGGGTGCCCAACCTCGAGGAGGGCACCGCGGCGATCGAGCGCGCCGGCGGCAGCACCCTGTCCCCGCTGATCGACGTCCCCGAGGTCGGGCGGATGCGCACCATGAGGGATCCCCAGGGCGTGGCGTACTCGATCTACGAGCCCGGATCCACTCCCCTGCCCGAGCACCCGGCGGAGCTGGGCGACGTCGCCTGGCACGAGCTGTACACCACCGACGCGGCCGCCGCGGTCAGATTCTACGGCGATCTGTACGGCTGGCGGGAGACCAAGGCCATGGACATGGGACCGATGGGGACATACCACATCTTCGCCCGGCAGTGGGATCTGGGCGGGATCATGAACAAGCCCAAGGAAATGGCCCAGGTGCCGCCCCACTGGGGACTGTATTTCCTGGTGAAGGACGTGCACCAGGGCGCCGAAGTGGTCAAGGCCAACGGTGGCCAGGTACTCAACGGGCCGATGGAGGTTCCCGACGGGTCGTGGATCGTCAACTGCATGGACCCGCAGGGAGCGGCCTTCTCCCTCAACCACCGCTAGCCTGGGCGCTGACGAGCTGGAGAGCCGCGACGAGGGTCTCCTCGTCGCGGTTGCCGTCGTACCGGATCCCGTCGAGGAACAGCGTGGGCGTGCCGTTTACCCCGCTCCGGACCCCCTTCATGAACGAGTCGCGGACATACTGCCGGTAGCGCCCCTCGGCCAGGTCCATGAGTACCGCCCGGCCGTCCACACCAGCGTGCTCCGCATAACCCGCCAGATCGTCGTCCTCCAGCGCCTTCTGGTTCCCGAACAGCAGATCGTGCATGGTCCAGAACGCCTCGTTACCCCCCAGCGTCGCCACCGACTCCGCCGCCTCCGCCGCATGCGCCGCGTGGGGGTGGCTCTCGAGGGGAAAATTGCGGAACACGAACCGCAGCCGGTCTCCCAGGCGCGCCTTGACCCGCTTCAGGATCGGGTAGGCCTTCCCGCAGGAGGGACATTCGAAGTCGCCGTACTCGATCAGCGTCACCAGCGCCGAGTCACCGCCCTGCACGTGATCCAGGTCGGTCACCGGGGGAGCCCGCCGCTGCGCGGTCATGCGGTGGTGCCTCCCTTCCCTGCGGTCCGGGCCTGCAGCCCCTCCAGCGCCTCCAGGATCCCGTCGGCGCCGGGGTTCACCTCGTCGGGAGAGCGATAGCTCCACCGGATGGTGCCGTCGCCATCGATCACGAAGAGGGCCCGCCCGCTGGTCCCTTCCGCCTCGTCGTAGACCCCGTAGCGGCGCGATACCTCTCCCTTGGGCTCGAAGTCCGCCAGCAGAGTAAGCCGAAGCCGCCGCGCTTCGGTATAGGCGGCGTGACACCAGGGGCCGTCCACCGATATCCCCAGCACCTCCGCCCCCAGTCGCTCGAACTCGTCGCGCAGCGAACTGTAGAGGGCCAGCTGGTCGCCGCACACCGGGCTCCAGTCAGCCGGGTAGAAGGCCAGCACTACCAGCCGTCCCCGGAAATCCGCGAGGGAGACCGGTTGCCTCGGCGAGCTCGGGAGCGTGAAATCGGGGGCCGTGGTACCGGGCGGCAAGGGGGCGCCTGCTTTCCAGCTCATGGAGGGCTCCTGTGACGGTCACGGATAATACTAGCCATCCACCGCTAGCCGATTGCGCCGGCAGGCTGCATCTTAGCCGAGGCCAGACAACGACAGCGGGTACCATGACCGACCGCACTCGGCATCTCCAACAGCCCTCCCTCGGGATCCTGCTGCTGATTCTTGCAGCGGCATGCTCCCCCGATCCCAAGGACCTGACCGGTCCGGAGGCGCCGCCGGCCTCTTCCGCCGTAGCGGCTCCGTCGGTCGGGGCGGCGGCGATCGGCGTGTGTGACTTCGACCCGACCGAGAGTGCGCTGACCGGTCCCGGCTGGAGCAAGGTCTTCGAGGACGGGTTTTCGGGGAGTCTGTCCCAGTGGACCATCTGGACCGGTGGCGCGTTCAACGAGGAGCTGCAGCTGTATCAGTCCTCAAACCTGCAGACGGGAAACGGCCTCCTGAGCATCACGGCCCGGAAGGAAACGGTCACCGGCCCGACGACGCCCTTCGACCCGACCCCAAAGTCCTTTGCCTACACCTCCGGCCGCATTGAATCGAAGAATCACTTCTCGGCGTCCCGGACGACGCCCAGGGTGCGTCTCTCGGCCCGGCTCAGGCTGCCCAGCGGCTACGGGATGTGGCCGGCCTTCTGGAGCTATGGCGACCCCTGGCCGACCCAGGGAGAGATCGATGTGCTGGAGGGCCGGGGCCAGGAGCCCTTCCAGTACCAGACCGCATACTGGTTTGGACGCCGGCCGGGCAAGAACCTGGTATCCAACTCGGCCACCGTGGTGTCGTCCTCCGTCAGTCTCACCGACTGCTGGCACGTGTACGAGGTCATCTGGACCAGGAGCGACCTCGCCTTCCTGTTCGACGGGCAGGTGGTCGACACCAAGGTGGGAGACTACATCCCGAGCATGTACGGCAAGAAGCAGCGGATCACCCTCAACCTGGCGGTGGGCGGGCTCTTCTTCGGGAGCTACGATCCCGGCGCCATCCAGCCGGGCACCTTCCAGGTCGACTGGGTCAAGGCCTTCACCTCGAAATAGCCGGCCAGCCGCAGGGTCAGGGAAAGAGCGGCGGCGCCACCCGCTTCCTGGTCGCCTGCTCAAAGGCATGGGCCAGCTCGATCAGCCGGGGCTCCGAGCAGGCGGTCCCCGTGAAGCTCACGTTGTACGGTGAGGGCTTCGGGTCGAACCCGGCCGGCAAGGCATTGGCGCCGGTGCCCGTCTGGGGCGGCAGGAAGCCGAACGGCACCGTCACCGTGGGATAGCCCGGCCGGGCCCCGATGTTGGCGCTGCCGACGCCGGGAAAGAGCAGGGCGTCGAGCCGGTGCAGCTTCAGGGCCGAGTCGATGCCCTTGGTCGCCGAGAGGAGAATGTCCTTCCTCCGATCCGCCTCGTAGCGTACCCGGTCCGCCTGCAGGTCCATCTCATCCGACACGTCCAGATTGGCCTGGCCGTACTTGATGGCGCCGGCGCGCTGGTGGGCGATGTTCCATTGCCGGAGCTCGGTGAGGGTCTTGACCGGCGCCTTGTCCCCCAGCGACTTGAGCCAGAGGTTGAAGTCGCGCTTCATCCCGTACTTGAAGGCGATCGAGCAATTGGCATCCCGCCCCTTGGCATTGTCGAGCCCGCCGCACACTCCCCAGTTGAGAAAGTTGTTCGCGGGGACGGTATCCACCACGCTGGGGATATCGGCGGGGTCCACGATCACCGCGCCCTTCTGCTTGAGCATCGCGATCGCCTCGTCCATGAGCCTGCGCTGGGCGTCGTTGAGCCCGCCCCGCGGATTGCTTCCGGTGGTGCGGTCGTAGTAGAAGGCTCGGGGGATCCCTATCCGGGCACCACTCAAACCCTCCGACTTGAGAAACCGGGTGTAATCCCGGCCTGGAGGCGGGGAGCACGCTCTGGTCGCGGCGTCATTGGAATCCGGTGCAGCACTCTCCAGCACCCCGAGCATGATGGCCGCGTCGCCCACGGTGCGGGTCATCGGTCCGGGG
Source organism: Gemmatimonadales bacterium (assembly GCA_035249765.1). GTDB lineage: Bacteria > Gemmatimonadota > Gemmatimonadetes > Gemmatimonadales > GWC2-71-9 > JABFSM01. The sequence continues at coordinate 8,509 of DATFGC010000093.1, forward strand.
GTGTCCTGATCGGCGGAAATCGGAATGACGCCCCAGCGGCTGATCCGCCCCACCGTCGGCTTGATGGCGGCGAGCATGTTCTGGTTGGCCGGGCTCAGGATCGAGCCGGAGGTCTCGGTGCCGACGTTCCCCGCCCAGAAACTGACGTTGGTCCCGACCCCGGAGCTCGAGCCTCCGGTGAACAGCACCGGGCGGCCGTCGAAGTTGTTGGCGCGAGGATCCCGCCGGGGGTCGAAGGGATTCATCCCGTAACCGGTGAGCGCGTTGTAATTGGCCGGCATGCCGCTGGCGATCCAGTTGGCCAGCTCGGTGAGCTGGGTCTTGGCCAGGATGAGGGCCCCCGCCGCCTTGAGGTTGGCGGTAAGGGTCGCGTCGTAGGGAACCATCAGGTCTGCAAACGCCAGCGCGCCGCCGGTGGTGGGCATCTCGACGGTGTGGATGTTGTCCTTGAGCGCCACCGGGATCCCGTGCAGGGGGCCCAGGATCACCCCCCGGGCCCGGAGCCGGTCGAGCGAGTCGGCGATCGCCAGCGCGCTCGGATTCACCGTGATAACGGCGTTGAGCCGGTCCTCATAGGTGCCGATTCGGATCAGGTACTGCTGTACGATGGCCCGGGACGTCGTGCGGCCCTGCTCCAGCGCGGCCTTCAGATCGGCGATGCTCGCCTCGACGACCGAGAAGGGAGCCGCTGCCGCGCGGGGCGTTGCCGGCCGCCGCTGCGGTTGTGAGGCCAGCGGCGCGCTGACCGCGAGGAGGGCCGCTGCGACGGCGACGGCGAGCAAGCCGGATCGAGACATGGATTCATCCCTGGAGGGCACAAGTCCCAGAGATGATAGCGGGTTTCCCCTTCCCGGAGCAAAACCCGGCCTGCTGCCTGTTGCCTGCTGCCTGTTGCCTGTTGGCTGTAGGCTGCAACCGTGCGCTAGATTGTCTGTCTGGAGATCCCCCGCCATGACCGACGTGCTGCACATGCTTCAGGAAGGACTGGCCGACCGCTACACGGTCGAGCGCGAGCTCGGCCGGGGCGGCATGGCGGCGGTCTTCCTGGCCCGGGACCTCCGCCACGACCGGCTGGTCGCCCTCAAGGTGCTGCATCCCGAGCTGGCGATGAGCATCGGGACCGACCGGTTTGCCCGGGAGATCCGCTTCGCCGCCCGGCTCCAGCACCCCCACATCCTCCCGGTGCACGATTCGGGCGACCTCCCCGGCACCGGGGGCCGGCCGACCCTGCTCTGGTTCAGCATGCCGTACGTGGATGGAGAGTCGCTCCGGGAGCGGCTGAACCGGGACCGGCAGCTCCCTCTGGCCGAGGCGATCCGGATCACCCGGCAGGTGGCCGACGCACTCGAGTACGCCCACCGCCAGGGACTGATCCACCGCGACATCAAGCCCGAAAACATCCTTCTCTCCGGGGGCCACGCCCTGGTGGCCGATTTCGGGGTGGCGCGGGCCCTGACCTCCGGAACCGGGGAGCACGTCGCGCTGACCGGGACCGGGCTCGCCATCGGCACCCCGGCCTACATGAGCCCGGAGCAGGCTACCGGAGAGCAGTCTCTCGATCACCGTTCCGACCTGTACGCCCTGGGCTGTGTGTGCTATGAGATGCTGGCGGGCGAGCCTCCCTTTGGCGGGCCGACCGCCCAGGTGATCCTGGCACGGGTGCTCACCGAGCAGCCCCGCCCTCTCCGCTCGGTTCGCCCGGGGGTGCCACCCGTCATAGAGCAGATCGTCTCGACCGCGATCGCCCGCTCGCCGGCCGACCGGTATCCCACGGTGTCCGATTTCTCCCGGGAGCTGGAGGCCGCGGCAGCCCAGATCGCCACCCCGGGATCGGGAACCGTCGTTCCCCCCTCCCCGGTGCGGCGGCGCCGGGTTCCGCTCATCGCCATGCTCGGCCTGGGCTTTCTCCTCGGAATCGGGGTGCTCTTTGCCTGGCGGCAGAGCCAGTCCCCGGGAGCCGGCGACGGGCCGGTCCTGCTGGCGGTGCTCCCCTTCGAGAACATGGGTGACTCGGGCGACGTGTATTTCGCCGACGGGATCACCGACGAGGTGCGCGGCAAGCTGGCCAGCCTTCCGGACTTTCAGGTGATTGCCCGGGCCAGCTCGTCGCAGTATCGCGGCACTACCAAGCCGCTTCGGGAGGTCGCCCGGGAGCTCGGGGTCCGCTATCTCCTCACCGGGACGGTGCGCTGGATCAAGACCGGAAGCCAGAAAGGGGTCCAGGTCCGCCCCGAGCTGGTCGAAGTGGTGAAGAGCGGCGCCACCGTGGGGCGGTGGGAGCACGGCTTCGATGCCGCGCTCGACGACATTTTCAAGGTCCAGGGCGAAATCGCGGGCCAGGTGGTCGCGGCGCTCAAGGGTGAGCTGGCCGCAGACGCTATGCCCAAGGCGATGACCGAGGCTCCCACCAGCAACGTCGCCGCCTACGACGAGTTCCTGCGGGGAGAACAGCGCTACTTCGGCTCCAGCGGATCGGCGTCGCTCCGCCAGGCGTCGGATCACTACGAAGCCGCGGTGACCCTCGACTCGGCGTTTGCCCGGGCCTGGAGCCGGCTGGCGATGGTCCGGTCATCGCTTTACATCAACGCCGACCCAACCCTGGCCACCGCGGAGGCCGCCCGGTCCGCGGCGGAGCGGGCCCTCCGGCTGGCTCCCGAGCTTCCCGAGGCCCACCTGGCACTGGGCAATTACTACTCCCTGGTGCAGGCCGACTTCCCCAAGGCGGTCGAGACCTACACCAAGGGGCTCACCCTCGCGCCGGCCCACGCCGAGCTGCTGGGGGCGCTGGGCCTGGCCGAGCAGGGGCTTGGGAGGGTGGATGACGCCCTGGCGCACATGCGGCGGGGGCTGGCGCTCGATCCCCGCTCGCTCCTCTACGCCCGGCGGCTGATCCGGCTGCTGACCTACACCCGCAAGTACGACGAAGCCGAGGAGCTGATGGCCCGGGCTCGGGCGCAGGCGCCCAGCGATCCGGGAGTGCTGCTCTACGATGCCTGGCTCCAGCTGGCCCAGGGCGACCTGGCCGGAGCCAGAGCCGTGGTGCGGAGCGTACCGAAGGACGCCAACGAGCTGAACGTCATGTCGTTCCTTTCCTTCGACCAGAGCACCGCCGAGCTGCTCAGCGACCAGCAGAAACAGCTCGTGATGAGGCTCCAGCCCAGCCAGTTCGGTGACAATCGCGGAGCATGGGCCCTGACGATCGCCATGGGCGCGCGCATGCTGGGGGACTCGGCGCGGATGCGGGCTTACGCCGACTCGGCGCTCTTGCCCTATGAGCGCGCGGTGCGGGAGAACCCCGATGAGCCGGGCAACCGCATAGCGCTCGGGGTGACCCTGGCGCTCCTGGGGCGGAAAGCCGACGCAATCCGCGAGGGCGAGCGGGCGGTGGCGATCCGGGGGAACGATGGATTTCAGGGGCCGACCCTGCGGGACCAGCTCGCCCGGATCTATCAGCTGGTGGGCGAGCCGGTCAAGGCGATCGAGCAGCTCGAGGCCCTGCTTCGGATGCCGTATCTGATTTCGCCCGGGTGGCTCCGCGCCGATCCCTCGCTGGAGCTGTTGCGGCGCCATCCCCGGTTCGCGCGCCTGCTCGCCGTGGCGGATTCCCTCGATCGGTAGCCGCATCCGAAAATTCGGAGCCAACCATTCCGCCGGCACGGCGCTCTAAGCTCCTGACCCCAGCCGTGACGATCGAGGCACCCTCCATGCGACACTCCGTCCGTATGCTCGGCCCCTTGTCGGCCACCCTGCTGGGCTATGCGCCCCGGGCCCGGCTGCCCCGTCATTACCACGCCGCCGCGACGTTGTCCCTCATCCTCGAAGGCGATCAGCGCGAAAGCGTGGGAGAGCGCCACTACGAGTGTGTCACTCATTCGGCGGTCCTGAAGGGGGCAGGCATCGAGCACGCCAACTTGGTCGGGAATCGGGTTACCCGGGGACTCTTCGTGGAAATGTCCGGCGAGACCGAAGCCGCGCTCTGCGACCCGGCCGGAGCGCCGCTGGGGGCCGACTGCTTCAGTGACGCTGCAACCCGGCATCTGGTGCGCCGGATCGCGCGGGAGCTCCGGCTCCGTCAGCCAGGGGCCTCGCTCATCGTGGAAGGCCTGCTATTCGAGCTGCTGGGAACTCTGGTGCGGAGACGCGCACTCGAGCAGGCCCGTCCCGGGGATCTCCGGCTCCGGCGCGCGATGGAATTTCTCGAAGCCAACTTTCAACGGCGCGTCACGGTCGCCGAGGTCGCCGCCCAGTCGGGCATCCATCCCAGCTATCTCGCCGAGCTGTTCCGGGACCGCTATGCCACCTCGGTCGGCGAATGGGTGCGAAACCGGAGGCTGGAATTCGTTCGTGATGCGCTGCGAAACCCGGCCATGCCGCTCAGCTGTATCGCCATCAAGGCAGGGTTTGCCGACCAGAGCCACCTGACCCGGCTGTTCCGCGCCCGGTTCGGCGTTACCCCTGCGGAATACCGCCGCACCATCTGCTGAAGCCCACTCGGGCGAGGATCGTTCCAGCAGACGACGTCCGTTCAAGCGCTCCGGCGGGGCCGGCGGCATGCTTCGGGCAGCCGCCATTCCTCGCGAAGGAGTCCGCCGAATGACATCCCGTTCGTTGCCTCACGGCGCCGCCGCTGCGCTGCTGTTTCTGATACC
>DATFGC010000094.1:0-4055 GCA_035249765.1 Gemmatimonadales bacterium
CGCCGCGAGCGCCAGGGTCACGCCGATGACGGCGCCCAGCAGCGCCAGCGTGGTCCCCTGCCGCAGCACCAGCCGCACGATGTCTCCCCCCTCGGCGCCGAGGGCGCGGCGAATGCCCAGCTCCTGGGTCCGCTGCGACACCGAGTAGGCCATGACGCCATAGACCCCGATGACCGCGAGGATCAGCGCCACCGCGCCGAATAGGGTCAGCAGCTTGGGCATGATCCGTTCGCCCTGCAGCTCGAGGTCGACGTGCTGCTCCAGGGTGCGGATGTCGTAGGGCGGAAGATCCCGCGCCACCGCGGCGACTTCGCTCCGCACCTGCGGCACGATCAGGGCTGGATCCCCTGCGGTCCGGACTACATATCGCAAGGTGCGGACCAGCAGCTGAGGCGCGGAGAAATACCCGATGGCCGGAGCCGGGTCGTCGGGCCCGAACTCCCGCACGTCCTCGACGACGCCCACGATCTCGTAGGACCCCGAGGAGAACACCAGCCGCTGACCGATGGCATCGCCGTTGGGCCAGTGCCGCCGGGCCAGGGTCTCGTTGATCACGATCACCTTGGGCGCCCCCAGCCGGTCGCTGGCGGTGAACTCCCGCCCCCGGGCCAGCTCGATCTGCATCGCGGCCAGGTATCCCGGCGTGGCGTTGCGGTACTGGAGCACCGGACGGCGGCCTTCCTCGGGCACCTCGCCCCCCTCCACGTAGTAATAGGTCCCGCTTCCGCCGGCCATCGGCAGCTGGGTCACTCCGCCCACCGAGGTCACGCCGGGCAGCGCCGCGAGCCGCGCCTGGAGCTGATCCTGCACGGTGTGCACCTGCACCGTATCGGGATATTCCCGGGGCGAAAGCGAGACCGAGAAGGTGAGCGCGTTCCTCGGCTCGAATCCGAGGTCGGTCAGCTGAAGCCGGAGCGAGGCTTTTATCAGGAGACCCGCGGAGATGAGCAGCACCAGCGCGAGGGCGATTTCCGTCACGACCAGGGAGGCGCGCAGTCTCCCATGCTTGAGTCCCATCGAGCCGCCCCGGCCGCCGTCCTTGAGCGGATCGGTCAGGCTGCCGCGGGTCACCTGGAAAGCAGGGGCGATCCCGGCCAGGACACCGGCGGCAACAATGACCACGAATCCGTAGCTCAGCACTCTGGTGTCGAGCCCGAGCTGCTCCACCCGGGGAAAATCGGCGGGAATGAGGGTGGCAAACCACTTCACTCCGGCGATGGAGAGCAGCAGGCCCAGCACGCCACCTGCCGCGGCCAGCATGAGCGACTCGGTGAGCATCTGCCGGATCAGGCGGGCCCGGGCGGCGCCAAGCGCCGATCGCACCGCCAGCTCGCGATGACGTCCCGAGGCGCGGGCCAGGAGCAGGTTGGCAACATTGGCGCAGGCGATCAGCAACACGAAGGTCACCGCCACCATGCAGATGATCCCGGCCTGGCGGGCTTCGGTTTCTACGACCTCGTCCTGGAGCTTGAGGGCATGGGCGCCCATGCCGAAGTTGGTGGTGGGATGGAGTTCCGCCAGCCGTCTGGTGATGCCGCCCAGCTCGGTATTGGCCTGGTCGAGCGAAACTCCCTGGTTGAGCAGCCCGAGCACCTCGTAGGAATGGTTCCCTCGCCCGGCGTCGGCCGGGATCTCGAGGGGAGTATAGAGATCGCGGTAACCTCCGAACCGGAATCCAGCCGGCAGGATGCCGATGATGGCGAAGGACTCGCCGTCGAGACGAATCGTCCGGCCCACCACGCCGGAGTCGGCCGCAAAGCGGTTCTTCCAGAAGGCGTCGGACAGCAGCGCCACCTTCCCCCGTCCCGGGGTCTCTTCATCCGGGGTGAAGAGCCGGCCCCGGACCGGGGCGATGCCCAGAAGCGAAAAGAAATTGGGGCTGACCCGGAGGCCCGTGACCCGCTCGGGCCGGTCGCCGTCGGCCAGGTTGTAGCTCCCGCCTGCATACGCGGCGAAGGAGAGCGTCCGGCTCTCCTTCCGCCAATCCACGAAGTCGGGAAGCGAGACGCTGCTTCTCTGCCAGCCCCGCTCCTTGTTGTCGGACCAGACCTGCAGCAGCCGGGCCTCGTTGGGATAGTCGAGCGGCCGGAGCAGCAGGATGTCCACTCCGGCGAAGAGGGTGACGTTGACCGCCACCCCCAGCGCGAGCGACAGCGCCGCGACGGCGAAGACTCCGGGTGCCTGCCTGAGGGAGCGGAAGGCGTACTTGATGTCCTGGCGCAGGGTATCCATGAGACCAGGGGGTTCGAGGGGTGGGAGCTGGGGACTGGTGGCCATACGACGGGGCTCGGCACGCGGTTTCACCTTGAAACACGTGAAACATGGCTGTTGCCTGCTGCCTGTTGCCTGCTGCCTGTTGCCTGCTGCCTGTGGCGATGCAACGCTTCTCCTCCTGAAAGCATCACATTGCAGGAAGCGCAACCGAACATCAGGAGAGAGAGCGATGCCGGAGCCGAGAGAAGAGCCCAGAGAGATTCCGAAAGAGACCAAAGAGGTCAGGGTGATGGGGCTCGAGAAGGGAACGATCTATCTCCAGCGCCCGATTCCGGGCACCGGCTCTTCCGGCTCCTCGGCGCACGCTGCCTGATCGCCGGACCGTCCTCTCCGGGGAGTCACGCGTCTAAGTTTCCCGCGTGATTTCCCTTCTCGCGCTCGCCCTCCTCTCGTTCCACCCGGCCCAGGGACAAGAACCCCAGGCTCCAGATTCTTCCCTGGTGAGCGACGCCGCCGGTGCGCTGGCCTCGGGCCGGCCCTATCTCGCCTCCCGGACGCTGGCGCCGCTGCTTGCTTCTCCAACTCCGCGCGATCCCGCGATCACGCTGCTGGCCGCCCGCGCCGCGGCGGGATGGGATTCCTGGGGGAATGTGGTCCGGCTGCTCGACGGCGAACCCTGGCTGGATCAGCTGGAAGGCGGTGCAGGACGGGCGCTGCTCGCCAGGGCAAGGGTGGAGCGGAGCGAGGATGCGATCCGCGATGCGGAGGCGGCGGTCGCGAGCGCGCCCCCGGAGGAACGGGGCCCCCGGCTGGTGATTCTGGCCCGGTCGTACGATCGCGCCGGCATCCTCGACAGTGCGGCGCTGACCTACCGGCGCGCCGCAGCCCTGCTCCCGGCCATCGAAGACTGGCTCCTCCTGCGCGCCGCCGGGGTCGAGCGGGATTCCCTGGCGCGCGACTCCCTGCTGGCCGGCATCACCCTTCCCGCGGCGCGCCCGCGGATTCGATGGACCGAGGCGGTGGCCCGGGACCGGAGCGGCGATGCCCGCGGGGCCGCCGAGCTCTATGACCGGCTGGGCGCGACCCTCACCTCGATCCGCCTCCGGCTGAAAGCGACCTCCGACCCCGACTCATTGAGGGAGATCCGCCGCGCGCTGCTGGCCCTGCTTTCTCCCCGCCGCTCGGCGGACGAGGCCCGTGGCGCGATCGCCCTGCTCGATGCCAGCTTCGCGCCGCTTACCCTGGCCGAGGAGCGCACCCTCGCGAGGCGAGCGGCCGCAGTGGACCGCGCGGCCCGTGCCGCCGCGGGATTCTCCCGGGCCGCGAAGCGCGCCCCGCTTTCGGACGCGGATCAATTTGCCTACGCCGGAGTGCTCGCGCGGCTGAGCCGCCACCGCGAGGCGATGACGGCGTTCGCCGCGGTCAAGGCTCGCGACCTCAAGGCCCGGGCGGAGTACGGCCGGGCCCGAAGCCTGCTCGCGGTGGGCCGGAGCGACGACGCGCTGGAGCTGTTGCGAGCGGTCTCGCTCAAGTATCCCGCCGACACCGCGACCGCCGCGGTGGCCGGGTACCTGGCCGCGGAGCTGCTGGTGGATCGCCGCGATGATGCCGGAGCCAGGAAGGAATTTCTGTCCCTGTCCCGCCGGTTCCCCCGCACCAGCCACGGATCCCGGGCCGGATTCCAGGCGGCGCTCATTGCCCTCATCCAGGGCGCTCCGCGGACCGCGGCCGCGGAATTCGAGGCGCTGGCGAAGCGACCGGGGGACCAGAGCGAGACCGCGGCCTCACTCTATTGGGCCGGACGCGCGCTGGCGGCGAGTGGAGACAGCGCTGCGGCCATG
>DATFGC010000095.1:0-3519 GCA_035249765.1 Gemmatimonadales bacterium
CCCCCTGCCCGAAGTAGTTGAGCAGCAGCGCCGGGAGCACGATCACGAACCAGGCCAGCCGGATGGGGCGCTTTCCGAAATGTCCCATGTCGGCGTACAGGGCCTCGCCGCCGGTCACCACCAGAAAGACCGAGCCGAGCACCACGAAGCCGCGGGCTCCGTTCTGGGCGAAGAAGCGGAAAGCATGAGAGGGATTCACCGCCGCGAGCACCCCAGGCTCCCGGGCCAGCTGGGCGATCCCCATGACGGCGAGGGTCGCAAACCAGAGGAGGGTCACCGGCCCGAACACTCTGCCGACCAGCGCGGTGCCGTGCCGTTGGGCGGCAAACAGAGCGACCAGGATCGCGACCGTGATGGGGATGATGTATGGCGCGAAGAGCGGGGTGGCGACCTCCAGTCCCTCGACCGCGCTCAGGACCGAGATGGCGGGGGTGATCGCTCCGTCACCGTACAGCAGTGCGGTTCCAAACAGCCCCAGCGCGACCAGGGCCGGGCGCGCGCCCTGGGCCCTGCGGGCCATTGGGGTGGCCAGCGCGGCGAGCGCCAGGATCCCGCCCTCGCCGCGGTTATCGGCGCGGAGAATAAATCCGAGGTACTTGACCGAGATCACCAGGATCAGGGACCAGAAGATCAGCGACAGCACCCCGAGGATATTCTCCGGAGTCACCGTGAGTCCGTGGGCGGGGAGAAACGATTCCCGCACGGCGTAGAGTGGACTAGTGCCGATGTCCCCGTAAACGATTCCCAGCGCCGTGAGCGAGAGGAGCGCCAGCGCCCGGTGGCGGGGCGGGGCGCGTGGGGAACTCGGGGCTGGTTCCAGGGATTCGCTCCGTCGATCGGGTTCCAGGATCCGCCCCAGTTCGGGGCGCGGAACCGGACAAGGTGCCACCGTGGACGCCCGGAGTCAGGCCCGGAGCCGAAACCTTGATGGATTCTTGAGGTGGGCACCCGGTAGCTTCCCTGCCGGATTCATCCGAGCCGGACCTGGAGCGCCATGATCGCCCCCGAATCGTTTCCCGATCCCTCCGAGCCTCCTGCGCCGCAGGCCGTCGAGTACCTGGTGGCCGTGGGAGTGGTGGCGGGAACCGCCCTTCTTGCCCTTCCCTTGCGCGGGCTGGTGAATACCATCGACGTGGCGATGGTCTTCCTGCTGGCGGTGGTTGTGGTGGCGGCGCGAAGCAGCCGGGGACCGACGGTGCTGGCGACGGGGCTGGCCATCCTCGCCTTCGATGTCTTGTTCGTACCGCCGTACTACCGCCTGACAGTCGATGACGCCGACTACCTCCTCACCTTTGCGGTCATGCTGATCGTGGCCCTGGTGATGAGCGGCCTCACCGTCCGGATCCGTCACCAGGCCCTGCAGGCCCGCTGGCGGGAGCGGGAGGCCATGGCCCGGCTCGAGCTGAGCCAGGCGCTCAGCGGCGCGACCGATTCCCCCGGAGTCCTGGGCGTTCTGACCGATCGACTCCAGCGATTGCTGGGGGGCGCCGCCCGCATCGTGAGAACCGATCCCGCCAGCCCCGAGCCCCCGGCCTGGCCCGACGACGGCGTTTTCGGCGATCCGGAAGTTCGCATGGTGGCGAGCCTGGCCTGGCGCCACCGGGAGATGACCGGCCGCGGCACCGCCCACGGACCCGATGCCGACGCCCTGGTGCTTCCGGTGGTGATCCGGGAAGGCGTGGCGGCGGTGATCGTATTTGCCGGGGATGGCGCGCTCGACACCACGCCGGCCACCCTGGCGCTTGCCAGGGCTCTGCTGGAGCAGGGCGGCGCGGTGCTGGACCGGGCTACCATCGCGGAGCGTCACGATGCCGCCCGGATCGCCGTGGCGGCGGAGCAGCTCCGGACCTCGCTCCTGAGCTCGCTCTCCCATGACCTCAGGACTCCGCTCGCCAACATCGAAGGAGCCGCGAGCTCGCTGCTCGAAGACGGCGCTGTGCTCCGGCCGGAGGTCCGTCATGAGCTGGCCGAGGGTATCCTCGGCGAGTCGCGGCGAATGCATCGGCTGGTGGTCAACCTCTTGGACATGGTCCGAGTCGAGAGCGGAATGCTGGCGGTGAGCTGCAACTGGCAGCCCGTCGAAGAGGCCCTGGGCGTCGCGCTGATCCGGATGGAGGAGCGTCTGGCCGGTCGGGAGGTGAGCACCGATGTCCCGGCGGACCTTCCCCTGGTGCCGATCGACGAACTCCTGGTCGAGCAAGTGTTCATCAACCTGCTGGAGAACGCCCTGCGGCATACTCCGCCCGGCACCCCGATTCGGGTGTCGGCCTGGCGGGACGGCGACGGGATCGTGGTGGAGGTCGCCGACCGGGGTCCGGGGATTCCCGAGGGCCAGCAGGAGCTGGTCTTCAGAAAGTTCCACCGCGCCGAGGCCCCCGGCCGGCCCTTGCCAACCGACGGATCGGGGCTCGGCTTGACGATCTGCCGGGGGATCGTCAGCGCCCACGGCGGCCGGATCTGGGTCGAGCCCAGACCGGGAGGCGGCGCGGCCTTCCGGTTCACGCTGCCGATAACCGGGGTCCCGCCGTCCGCGCCGCGCGAGGCCGGCGAGCCGTGAGCGCGCCGCGATGACGAGCTCCGCGCCAGTCGTTCTGATCATCGAGGACGAGCTGCAGACCCGGCGTTTCCTGCGGGCAACGCTTCGCGCCCACGACTATCAGGTCGTCGAGGCCGTCACCGTTCGGGAAGGCCTGGCGCAGGCGATGGGGCGGAGTCCCGACCTGATCCTCCTCGATCTGGGGCTTCCGGATGGCGACGGGCTGGACCTCCTCCGCACCCTGCGGACCGCGATGGCCACTCCGGTTATCGTGCTATCCGCTCGAGGGCGGGAGCAGGACAAAGTGGCCGCGCTCGACCTCGGGGCCGACGACTATCTGACCAAGCCGTTCGGCGTCTCCGAGCTGCTCGCCCGGATTCGCGCGACGCTGCGCCGCGCTGCGCTGCCGTCCGGCGGCTCACCGGACCAGGTGTTCACCTCCGGCAGCCTGACTGTCGACCTGCTCCGTCGCGAGGTCCGCCGCGACGGTGCACCGGTCCACCTGACACCGACCGAGTACAAGCTCCTCGCGGTGATGATCCGTGCCGCGGGCCGGGTGGTGATTCACCAGCATTTGCTTCGAGAGGTCTGGGGCCCCAACGCGGTCGACCAACCTCATTACCTTCGGGTCTACATGGCGCAGCTGCGCCATAAGCTCGAGACTGATCCCGCGCGCCCCCGGCTGTTGAAGACCGAGCCGGGAGTGGGCTATCGGTTACAGGTGAGCGGTGAGCGGTGAGCGGTGAGCGGGACCGGAAGGGACTCGTTTAAGGAAGCCGGAACCGGGGACGCGTCAGGCCCGCCGCGCAGGAGAAGTCCAGCCCGCGAGCATCACCCGCCAGAATGAAGCGAGTCGCCAGCCCCGCCGCACAGGGCGTCCCGAACGGCACGTGCCCGCCGGTGGGGAATACCAGGTGTCGCGCCCTGGGCAGATAGCGCATCAGCGAATCGGCCCAGCGAGGGGGAGTCACCGGGTCGGCGTC
>DATFGC010000096.1:0-25826 GCA_035249765.1 Gemmatimonadales bacterium
CGAACATCCCGCCGGATTGGGAGTCCCCCGCTCCAGGAACATCTGCACCTTGCCCAGGTTCACGCCCGCGATGTCGGGTGGATCGCCCCAGGTGAACCCCAGGGTGAAGCCCAGCTTGGTGGTGTAGAAATCGGCGGCGGCGAGCACGTCGCGAACCGGCAGCGAGGGATGCTGCCGCTCGCAATCGATCTCGGGAGGATGGGGAGTCGTCATCTGAACATGCCGGCCTGGTTGGGAGGGTCCTGGGGCACCGTCAGCCGCGGCCAATGGACGCCGGCCCGATGCGGGTGATGGAAGTAGTGCCCGCGAGACGCATGGTGCGCTCCAGTTCGGCCCGCAGCAGGCCGATGACCTTCTCGACGCCCGGCTGGCCGAAAGCCGCGAGACCCCAGACATAGGGCCGCCCGATGCAGACCGCCCGGGCCCCCCGGGCCAGGCCCTTGAACACGTCGTTGCCCCGGCGCACGCCGCCGTCCATCAGCACCGGAATCCTGCCGCCCACCGCGTCGACCACTTCCGGCAGGCTGTCGATTGTGGCCCGACCGCTCTCCTCCGCACGACCGCCGTGGTTGGAGACGATGACTCCATCGATCCCGGCACGGAGCGCGAGCGTGGCGTCTTCATGGGTGACGATGCCTTTGAGCAGGAGCCTGGCCTTGGTGATGTCGCGAAGCCGGTTTACGAAATCCCAGGTCAGCGCCGAGGCCCGCATCTCGGGACGCCGCAGCCTGAGGCCCCGGAACATCGGCTTCTGCGCGAAATAAGTGGACTCGCGCTGATTGGGCGCCCCATGACAGGCCGAGCAGTCCCGGGTGTCGGTCCGCGCGAGACGGGCGGCCGTCAGGCGGTTGCTGTCCACCGGCAGATCCACGGTCAGCACGATGGCCGGGCACCCGGTCTGTTCCGCACGGGCCACCAGGGCCTGGGTGACATCCCATCGCGAGGTGGGATACAACTGGTACCAGGTCGGCTCTCCCCTGGCCTCGGCGACTTCCTCGACTCCGCTGTTCGCCACCGTCGAAAGAATCTGGAGACTGTTGGTGCTCCGGGCGGCCCGGGCCGAGCCGAGCTCGCGGTCGGGATGGAAGGCGAGCTGGCCGCTCACCGGAGAGAGCGCAATCGGCGAGGGCCACTCCCGGTCGAAGATCCGTACCCTGGTATCGACCGTGGTGACGTCCACCAGGCGGCGGGGCCTCAGATAGAGCCGCGCAAAACCCTCTTCATTGGCGCGCAGGGTGGCCTCGCCGTCCACTCCGGTCGCCATGTATCCCCAGTGCGCCGGCGGCAGCCGGTGCTGGGCGACTGCCCGGAAGTCGAAGACATCGAGCGCGTCATCGGCGCTGGTGATGAGGCCGGGCGCGGTACCGGCCGTTCCCTGTGCCGGTGCGCCCGCCGGGTTTCCTGGAGTGCCGGGGTCGGCGCACCCCGTCAAATCGAGAGACGCGAAGACCGGACTCGCGGCCAGGAAGCGGAGGAAGGCGCGCCGGGTGGTCGATCGAGGTTCCATGGCTACCGGATCCAGTCGTTGACGCGCAGGTCGGGCATCGCCGCCACCCCGGCGAGGAGGGCATCGAGATCGCCGCGGCGGAACAGCCGGCCCCTGAGAACGACGGCGGAAATGCGCCCGGTGTTGGTGATGTCGGCGAGGGGATCGGCGTCCAGCAGCACCAGGTCGGCCACCTTGCCTGCCGCGATCGTGCCCACCGAATCGGCCAGCCCCAGCCACTCGGCGGGCTTCCGGGTAGCGCTGGCCAGAGCCTCCAGAGGGCTCATGCCCACCGAGTCCACCAGCAGCCGCAGCTCCTGGTGAAGCCCGCCGCCGGGAAACACGTTCAGCACTGCGACATCCGAGCCCGCCAGCAGCCGCACGCCCGCGTCCCGCATCTCGCGGACGTGCTTCAGCGCGACCGGCCAGGCCCCCCGAAAGTACTCCACCCGCTCGGGAGTGACTTCTTCGACCTGCTCCCGCCAATCCTGCAGCAGAAACGCGGAGAGGTAGGGCCGGAGGGGATGCACCGCGGGTTGGGAATCCGATACCAGGGCGCGGAAGTACGCGAGCGGCCGGAACACCGATGCGGTAACCGTGACCAGCGTGGGGACCACACCGACGTCCCGCTGGGCCAGCGTCCGCCAGAACGCCATGCGGTCCTCGCGGGGCAGCGAGTCCAGCGTAGGGGGAAACCCGTGATCCACTCCATCCTGACCCGCTTCGAGAAACAGCGCGGGTGATGCCGAGACCACGTGCCCGGTCAGCCGTTTGCCGCGGCCGTGCGCCGCGCGCGCCAGGGCGAGGTAGGTCGCCCGGTCCTGGACCGTGCGGATCTTGAAATGATCCAGTTCCAGGCTGGCCAGGGAATCGACGATCCGGCGGGCATCGGCGGGGGTCCCCACCGGAATCCGCGCCCGCTCGAACGGCTCCACCCGCGATTCTGGGGGATCCCTTCGCATTCGCTCGATGTTGCGGAGCGACTCCAGATAAGGGCCGGCAATCAGCATCCGCGGCCCCACTCGGGTTCCGGCGCGGATTTCCCGACGCCAGCGCAGCACCTCCGCATGCTCGCTGCCCTGATCCCGGATGGTAGTCACCCCATGCAACACGTAGAGCCCAAGTGAAGAGGCGCGGGACTTCGAGGTGTGGGCATGCATTTCGAACAGCCCGGGGATCAGATACTTGCCGGTGCCGTCCACCACAGTGGCGCCCTCCGGCACCCGGGTTCTTTCGGGCGGCCCGATCTCCGCGATCCTCCCGTCCCGCACCATGACGGTGCCCCGCGCCGCTGGAGCATCCGGGACCATGGAAATGATCGTGACGTTCCGGATGGCCACGGTACCCTGCCCGTCCGCGGGGCTCGGAGCCGAGATCAACGCCACGGTCAGCACCGCGAGGCACCGCCTCATGGAGCACTCAGCTCGGCGAGGCGTGCCTTGACCAGTCGCTTCACCAGGCCGACCGGTGGAGGCCTGGTGTGAGGAAAACGGATCGTGCCCTTCGAGATTGCATACTTGGCCGGATCGGCCCCCACGGCCCGCAGAATCCTCGCCCCGATGGGGTACATGCTGCTGTGGTTCTTCCACGCGGCGTACCACACCAGGGTCCGGCCATCGAGCTTCAAGGCGGGTATCCCGTAACTGAACCCGGGCACGGTTCCCGGGGCCGCGGCGCGAATCGCGTCCCGGAGCCGGCGGAGATGCCGCCGAGCCTCGGGCGGCAGGGCGGCCAGGTAGGCCCGAACCTGAGCGCCGGCCTGTCGTACGTCGTTCCCGGATCTCGAAGGGGAAGGCATGGAGACAAGATGCCGATCGCACGCCCGGGCCGCCAGCGGCTCCGGACTAATAGCAGAGCCAGGTCCCCGGGGTCGCGAGCTCGACCGAGTGTCCGTCCGGATCCCGGAAGTAGAGACTCTCCCCGCCGCGCTCCCATCTCACCCGGCTTTCGATCTCGATGCCGAGCTCGGCGAGCCGCTCCCGCCAGGCGGCGACCTCGGAACGGTCGATGGCAAATGCGATGTGAGCCGGTCCGCTGCCGGTATGCCCCGGGATCAGGCCGCCGGGGCTCGGGAGCGGGGCTTCGGCGGCGCGCCGGTCGAAGAGCAGCAGGACCGTGCCCTCTCCGCTCGAGAACGCGACCACCCGCTGGGTTCGGAGCATCGGGGCGCATTGCAGCAGCGGCTCATAGAAGCCGGCGGCCCGGTCCAGGTCGTCACAGTACAGGATGGTTTCCAGAACTCGCCGGATGCGGGGCATGCCGTGCGGCCTCAGGCAGTTACTGCCGTTGTTGCTCTCGCCGTCCCCGGCTGCGGGCGAGTCGCACGGATCCACCATTCCCCGCCGGCAATCGCCAGGGCGAACCCCAGCCAGAACGCTATGCCCATCAGTTCGAGAGGACGCTGACCGGTGAGCAGGATGAGCGGGACCGCGATCACCCGCACGGTTCCGACCCCCAGCCCGACCGCCAGCATCCGGATCACCCATTCCCGGTGCTGCTCCATGTCCCTCCGCCTGATGGCCTGATAGGCCAGGACCGCCGCGCCCAGAAACAGGCTGCCGGCCACCAGGATGGCCGAGAGGGCCAGTGCACCGCCGTAGGGCGAGCGCAGCTGGAGGAGTATGCCGGTGAGGCCGGTGGGAAGCGCCGCCAGCAGAAGTACCCGGCCCGACCAGCGATGCAGGACCGGATGGTTTTCGCGAAGTCCACGCACGAACTGGAGCGGGGCAAATCCGAGAAAAATGCTACCCGGAATGATGTGCGCCCAGGTCAGGCCGGCATGGGCCGTAAACCAACGTTCCACCGCGCGGGCGTCCTCGACGGCCCCCGGCGGGAACAGTGTATACACCGCGGCAAAGGGTTCCGCGCCGGTCACAAGGGCATAGGCCCTGCCGATAGCCGCCGTGAGCGCAAGGGCCACCAGCGGCGCGACCGTCGGCCAGGCGAGGCGCAGGCGGGCGGCCATTCAGGGCGCTCCGGATCCCAGCGGTCCCAGCCGCTCCTGAACCTGCCTCGACGAGATAACGGTATGGACCTCGAAGTTCACCAGGTCCGCCCAGCGCGCCATCCATTCGTCCAGCGCTCGGCGATCGGCCGTCTCCATCACCTGGTAGCAGCGGGTCATGTCCTCGGTGATCCAGCTCGAGACGAACTCGAGTCCCGGAGGCATCAGCCGGCCCTCCGCCCGAAAGCGCCGGTAGACCGGCACCGGATCGCCATTAATGAAGTGCTCGACGATCAGATAGCGCGCAGGCGAGTGGTCGGACCTGGGCGCAAGCGCCCGGACAATCGGCTCGGCGCTCTGTGCCAGCTCGGCCGGGGTGCGCTCGACGTAATCCGGCCCGAATCGCAGCCCGAAGCCGTCGCCCTGAAACCGGGGCAACACATGGAGATGGACATGAAACACTTCCTGTCCCGCGGCTGCGCCGTCGGCGAGGTAGAAATTGATTCCTTCGCAGCGCAAGCCGCTGCCGCGAAGCGCCGCGGCCAGGAGGTGGCCGACCTCCATCAGATGCGCCGCGGCCGCGCTCTCGAGATCGGCCAGGTGGGCCGCGTGAGTCAGGGGAACGACCAGGAGATGACCCGGAGTGACCGGCTTGATGTCCATGAACGCGGCGCAGCGTGCGTCGCGATATACGAAAGTGCCCGGGAGCTCTCCCGCCAGGATCCGGCAGAAGACACAAGTCATCCCGGCGAGCCGGCCTCCGCCAGCACTTCCTCGGTCCGCCGCACCATCGCAAACTCATGGTGAAGACTCGCCAGCGCGAGCCGGTGCATCTGCTCCGCGCTGTGGTGTTCCCCCTCGGGGCCGGTACGCTCGAAGGTGGCTGTGCCGTCGGATACCACCATGGCCGAGAAGCCGAGGTTCGCCGCCATGCGCGTAGTGGAGGAGACGCAGTGATCGGTGGTGAGGCCTACCACGACCAGGGTGTCGATTCCTTCCGCCCGAAGGTGGGCTTCGAGCGTGGTTCCGATGAAGGCGCTGTTCACCGTCTTTTGAAAGACCGGCTCGCCCGGTGCCGGGGCGGCCTCCGGCTTGATGGTGCTGCCGGGAAGCCCGGGCTGGAGCGGCGAGCCGGGCCGCGTCGACATGTGCTGCACATGAATGACCGGCCGGTGGGTCCGGCGCCAGGCGGCCAGAAGCGCGGCGATATTCCGCTCCGCGCCGGGGTTGTTCCGCTCGCCCCACTGGGGATCGTCGAGACCCTGCTGGACATCGATCACCAGCAGCGCGGTGTTGGCGGAGAGGGTCACCAAGAATGGCCTCTACGTGAAGTGCAGGTCCGTGCCGTAGCGCTCCAGTCCCAGCCGGCCGGCCAGCGCGCGCGAGGCGGCGTTCTGCCAGGAAGTACTGTACAGCGGCAGGCGGCCCAGCCGGCGGACGGCGACGGCCCATGCCGTCGCCGCCCGAGTCGCGTATCCGCGACCGCGAAAGGCGGGAGCGGTCTCCACCCCGGCTTCATGGGCAAGCGGGCTTTGCCGCACGCTGCAACATAGGGAAACCGCCCGGCCTTCGTCCAGCACCATCAGCGCGGGCTGCCGAAGCAGGGCATCCGGGCACCAGTCCTCGAGGTGCGGCCGCAGCAGATCCAGGTTGGCCTCAGTGACCGGGATGGCCGCCACCGGTGGCGGGAGCTCGCCCACGAAGCAAAAGGCGGGGCCGGCCCAGCGATGCACGATTGGCGCCGACGGCGCCAACAGCGCTTCGTATCGCTTTGCCCCGTACGGCGGGACCAGCAGCTCAGGGCCGGGGTTTTCGTCCCGGCACGCCGTCTCCAGCGCTGCCACCAGATGTCCCGGCAGGTCCGCGCGAAACCTCCACTCGTTGCCTTCCGGCGTCCGTCCCAGGAAGAACCTCGGGGCGGGGTTCCCGTCCGGTTCATTGACCCGGAGCAGCCGCCCGGCCGAGTCGCGGGTGAAGAGGGCTTCCACGTGGATCCGCATCAGCGCCCTGGCACTCCACCCGCCGACGGACGGCACCGGGTCAGCCCGAAAGCGAGGCCACCGCACGCCGGTGGTCTTCGGCGAGGGCGTTTTCTCCCGTGACCGAGAGTCCCAGATCATGGAGCAGACCGTCCTGGAGCCGGTAAATCCACCCGTGCACACCGAGCGGCTGACCCCGGCGCCAGGCATCCTGCACCATCGTGGTGCGACAGACGTTGACGACCTGCTCCAGCACGTTGAGCTCGGCCAGCCGGTCGGCCGCCTGGAACCCGGTCATCCCGGCAGTGAAGCTGCCGGCATGTCGCTCCGCAATGTCCTGGAGGTGGCGCAGCCAGTTGTCGATCAGGCCAAGCGGAGTGCGCTTCCAGGCGGCTTCCACGCCGCCGCAGCCGTAGTGGCCGCAGACGATCACGTGCTCGACCCGCAGCACATCCACGGCGTACTGGAGGACCGACAGACAATTCAAATCGGAGTGCACCACCAGATTGGCGACGTTGCGGTGGACGAACAGCTCGCCCGGCAGCAGATCGACGATCTCATTCGCGGGGACCCGGCTGTCCGAGCACCCGATCCACAGGTATCGCGGCGATTGCTGGCCGGCCAGCCGGTCGAAAAACTCCGGGTCCCGGCGCCGGATGCCTTCGGCCCACCGGCGGTTGTTGGACAGGAGGTCGGGAAGGTTGGCCACGCCTCAAGAATAGTCGCGTGCTCAGTTCTTGCGACCGGTCAGGAGCTTGGTGCGTCCCTCTCGGCTGACCCGGCTGGCCAGAGACCAGTTGCCTCGCGGCGTTCGCCACTCGGGGACTGTCCACGAGGCGGAATGCCGCCGCGCCGATCGTATGGTGGCGGAGGTCGGGCCGCCGGATGGCCCCCGCCTCACCGGCGCGGTCTCACCAGCGAATACAGCTGCACCCGCTCCACGTCGAGGCTGTCCATCTGGGTACCCAGGAGGTAGTCCGCGCCCGCCCGGTGCAGCCAGAACCGACCGGGAAGCGGCATCGCGCCCAGCCAGCGGCCGCCGGGATCGAGCACATCCCACACCCGTTCAGCTTCCCCGGGAAGCCGATATCGCTCCACCCAGATGTGCCGGGTGTCATCGACGTAGAGGTCCCGATATGCCGGAACGAAGTCGGGCAGTGGAAGAGACAACTTGTAGAGCGCCTCGTACAGCCGTTTCTGTTCCGGATTGCTGGCGCGGGCAAGGTCGGCGGAGACATATGCTTTGTACATCGCCGCGGTGACCGGCCTGCGCTCCGGCTGCCACCGAATGCGGGCCACCAATCGGCCCTGGAGATCGAGGCGCTCGAGTTCCGGGCTGCCATCACGCAGCAGGAGCACTGTCGCGCTGTCGGCAACCATCACCGGCTCCACGGCGAACGGAAGATACGGATAGTGCACGACGTTCCCGGCTTGGTGAGCGTAGCGAGCAGCCGATTGAACCCTGCTCAGCAGCGCCCCGGGGGCGCCGGTCCGGCTGTAGCGGAAGTATCGTACCGCCGACCGCACGACTTCTCCCGGGGTCGTTCCCCCCTCGGACTCGTACGCGATTTCCAGGAGAGTTCCATCGGCGAACGCGCCCACGGTGGCCGGCCGGGCAGCTCCCGGCGGCACCGCCAGGGTAACGGTCCTTAAGAAGGCGCCTGTCGTATCGAAAATGTTGTTTCGCGGCATGGGGGCGTCTCGAACCGCCAGCGCGCCACCGGGCAATCGCCACATCCGGAGGTCGGCATAGGGGCCAAACTCGCCCGGTCCCTCCCCCTTGCGTCCGGCACTGCGGATGAAGGTCCCCATCGAGTCGTAGAACCGAAGCTCCTGCGAGCCGGCGTTTCCGATCACGATGACGCCGGACTCGAGGCGAATCGCATCCCAGATCCAGTCCAGCTGGTACTCCTCGGAGCCCTCGGCGGTTCCAATGGTCAGCCGCGGCTGGACCCCGAGCCGCCAGGGAGGGTGTGCAGCCCATTCCGGGCTCGACGATTCGATGATGGCGACCCCGGCGCTGTCGCGGGTCACCAGGGAAACCTGACTGGAGCTGGAGCGGCAGGCACCCGCCCACAGGCAGACAACAAGACCCCCCAGCTCTCGCATGCCCCGCCTAGGTACGCTCAGCACGGCCATCCGGGCTCAATCGCTCCTCTCCGTTCCGCCACCGCAGGAATACGATCCCGAGAACAATCATCCAGAGCGGGAGCAGGTAGTTGTTGACCGCGGCCACCGAGGCGACCGCCGGTGTCATATTGCGCAGCATCCCGACCAGCCCGGACACCCCGGTGAGCAAGCCGAGCAGCGCAACCCAGATCGGGACCACACCGGAACGGAGCAGCGCCCAGCTCGACACCAGAAAGAAGGTGCTGAAGCTCAGCTCGCCGAGAAATTCCCCAACGTAATTGCCCAGGAACGAATTCAAGCCGTCGAACACGGCGCTCACCGCCTCCCGCTGAGCCGGGTCCGCGTGCTCGAAGAACTCCGCCAGCCGCCAGTGGATGCTGGGCCACCGCATCAAGCCCAGCATCATGCTGAGAGCGGCGACCACCGCCGCCTGAAGACCGAGGAGCATCGCGCCCGGATGGGTGCGCCGGAGGGCGTAATAGGCTCCTACTCCGGCCGGGATCCAGATCAGGGGCAGCAACGAATAGATGGCCCAGGCCAGCCGCCCGGCGGTTCCGGTCGCGCGCAGCTTCGGCAGCACCACATCGGCTGGTCCATCGAGAATCCCCGGGTAGTCGAACCGCGCCGCGAGGAAGGCGAACAGCGCCACGAAGGAGAGCGCGCCCACGATGAGCGCCCCGCCGCCGGCGCGGATGGTCCTGCGGGTGTCGCCCTCGGGGCTCAGAGAAGGGCCCAGAGCGGCGGAAAGCACAACAGCAACCCGGTCCCGATCAGTACCAGGGTCAGGGCATGCACCCGCCTGGGCTCCAGCTGGCGCTGCTTCCATCGGCCGTGCAGCACCACCCACCCGATCAGCCAGATCGCCACGGCGAATGTGGTCCGGCCCGAGAGGCCCCCGGCCGGACCGTACAGCGCCGGCGCGGCGAATAGCCCGGATTCGTTGAGGATGACCAGCACGCCCATTGCCAGCGCGCCAATGCCGGCTCCCAGAAACGCGGCCAGCGCCGCGCCATTGGTGACGGCTTGGTTGCTGCCGGTCCCGGCGGCCATGGAGGGCCTTTCGTTGATCATTGGAGTGGAGCCACCTTGTTGATGAGCACGCCCAGCGCCGCCGCGAACGACACCAGCAGGAAGCAGATCGCCAGCAGCGCCGTCGTGGTGCGCCGCAGGGAAGCCTCGTCCAGCAGCCGTGCCCGATACCGGACCGCCACGAAGGCCACCGCGGTCGCCAGCATGGCCGCGATCCAGGGCACGTGCTCCTTGATCTCCATCGCGAAGGCGTGCAGCCACACGGTGCCGGGATTCGACTGGATCAGCGACCGGGGGTACCGCGTGAGATCGGCGAGTCCCTCGGGCGGCGTGGCCCGGTAGGGCGGGAAGGTGATGTACGTCCCCGCCAGAACGGTCAGCCAGAGCAGGATGGCCACCAGCACCGTCAGCCAGGCCAGGTATCGCGACTGCTGTTCCGCGAGGGCGCCCGCCCCATCGGCTGTTCTCATCGCCCGCACCGAGAAGAGGGCGCCGAACAGACCCAACAGGGCCCCTCCCCCCAACGCCATCCCATGGATCATTGTCCAGATGCTGCGTTCGGAGAACAGCAGGGTATCCATGAGGATCCTGGCTCACGAGGATTCGGAAAGGATGCGGCGCCCTGGGCGAGAAGTCCAGCAGGAATTCCTGATCTCCATGGTCCGCGCCTGTCTCACGTTTCCATTACTTGAAACATACGACGAAACTTCCCGCCCGGACCCATCGTAACAAGTCGCGGGGCGAGAGTCGCCCCGATCCTCGACCCGACCGAGACGAGCATTGATGCGATTATCGCTCCCTCCCGGCGCAAGTCTGCGCCGGGGCGCTGGCCGCCCTGTTCTGCTGGCTGCCGTGGGGCTCGCGCTCTCCAGCTGCCATCCGGGAAACCAGGAGGTCAAGCAGCTCCGGCGCGACTGTGAAGCCGGGAGCGCGGTGGCCTGCAACGGGTTCGGACTCAAGCTCCTCAAGGGCGAGTACGTCCTCCGTGACCCGGGACGCGCGGCGGGGCTTCTGAAGCAGGCGTGCGACGGTGGGGTGGGAGAAGGCTGCGCCCAGCTGGGCCTCATGTATCAGCAAGGCCGGGGAGTCCGGCGCGACTCCTCCCGCGCCCCCGAGCTGTTCCGGCTGGGATGCGAGCGGGGCGGGATGGAGGGCTGCACCGGGCTCGGCAGGCTGCATCGGCAGGGCGCCGGCGTCCCCCACGATGTGGTCCGGGCCGCGGCCTTGTTTCAGCAGGCATGCGACGGCGGCGACAGGGTGGGCTGCTCCTACCTGGGAGACATGTACGCCACCGGCCAGGGCGTGGCACAGGACTTTCCCCGCGCCGCCACCCTCCTGAAACAGGGCTGCGACGCCAAGGCGGCGTTCGGCTGCCTCGGGCTGGGCCGGCTGCATCTGGCCGGGACCGGTGTCGTCCGCAACGATTCCCTGGGAGCCGAGCTGCTCAAGCAAGCCTGTGATGGCCGGGAGGTCGCCGGCTGTTTTCGCCTGGCCCGGAGCTATGAAGCCGGTATCGGGGTCACCCAGAACTTTTCCCGGGCGGCGGACCTCTATCGGCAAGCGTGTGAGGACCGCCACGGCGAGGCCTGCTTCAACCTGGCCGGGCTGTATCAGCGGGGTGCCGGAGTCCGGCAGAACTCCGAGCGCGCCACCGCGCTGACCAAGCAGGCCTGCGAGCGGGGATATGTAGCGGCCTGTCCCCCTGCCAGAGGATCCTGATGGCATCCGGAGAAGTCCTGCTCACCGCCGAACATCTGAGCAAGCAATACCGGAACATCGTTGCGCTCAACGATGTCAGCTTCACCATTTCCGACGGCATCACCGGGATTCTGGGCGAAAACGGCGCGGGCAAGAGCACCGCCATCAAGATCTTCCTGGGCCTGATCCATCCCACGGCGGGCTCGGCCTTTGTGCTCGGGCAGGACGCCTCCAGGAACGATAGCGTGCGCGCCCGGCTGGGCTACATGCCGGAGCATGATTGCCTGCCCAGCCAGGTGAGCGCCGCCGAGTTCCTGACTCACATGGCCGAGCTGAGCGGAATTCCCCCGGCCACCGCCAGGACTCGCGCCGCCGACACTCTGCGCCACACCGGCCTGTTCGAGGAACGCTACCGCGCCATCGGCGGATACTCGACCGGCATGAAGCAGCGGGTCAAGCTGGGCCAGGCCCTGGTGCACGATCCCGCCTTCGTCTTTCTGGACGAGCCCACCGCGGGCCTCGATCCGCAGGGGCGGGAGGAGATGCTGACCCTGGTCCGGAAGACCCACCGGGAGTTCGGCATCAGCGTCCTGCTTTCCTCCCATCTCATGGCCGACGTCGAGCGTACCTGTGACCGGATCATCGTCCTCCAGGGCGGCCGCCTGGTGCAGTCCGGCGAAGTAGGACACTTCACCAAAGAAACCGCCACGGTATTCATCGAGGTGGACACCAATCGCGATGAGCTGGTGGCCGCGCTCGAAAAGCGCGGGGTGGTGGTTACCGCCGAGGGCACCGGGCTCACCATCGAAGGCCCCGACGAATCGGTCTACGATCATGTCCGGGATGCGCTGATCGAGGCCCAGGCTCCGCTCCGCCGGATGGCGCCCCGCCGCCGCGCCCTGGCCGAGCTTTTCGAGCGCGGTGCGGCATGAGCACCGCAGGCGCGGGACGCCCCTCCGCTCCGCCTGCCCGCGGCGGCACCGTCTTCGACATCGGTTACCGCAACTACACCGGGGTGCGCGAAGGCAGGGGACGGAGCCGTCTCGCGGTGTTCAAGGATGGTCTCCGCATCGCCATGGGTTGGGGACGGGGCGGACGGGCCAAGCTCCTCCCCTGGCTCTTTGTCGGGGTACTGGCCTCGATCGGTCTCATCATGGCCCTGATCGCCGGCGCGGTGGAGCGGCTCGGCGGTCCGGGTCAGGCCCAGCGGATGAACCTGCCGTCTCACGGCGACCTCTACGGGATCGCCTCGATCATCCTCTTCGTCTTTGCCGCGATGGTGGCCCCGGAGCTGCTCTGCCGGGACCGCCGCGAAGGCACCATCAATCTGTACCTGGTGCGGCCGCTGACCGGCGGCGACTACGTGGCGTCGCGGTGGGCCGCATTCCTGGTGGTGATGCTGTTCGCCGCCTGGCTGCCCCAGGTGATCCTGTTGCTCGGGCTCGCCATGGGCGACCCGTCTCCGGCGGCCTACCTGCGGACCCACTGGCTGGATATCCCGAAATTCCTCCTGGCCGGCCTCGCCATCGCGGCTTATGCCACGACCCTCGCAATGCTTACCGCGTCGTTCACCACCCGGCGGGCCTACGCCTCGGTCTTCCTGGTGGGACTGTTCGTCATCACCGCGCCGTTCACCATCGGGCTGGCGTCGGAAATCGAAGGACCGGCGGGCCAGTGGATCTCGATGTTCAACCTGACCAACATCCCGGTTCATGTGAACGACGTGATCTTCGGCGAGGTGAGCGAGCTCACCGAGGACGCGCCGGCCGGCAAGCTGCCTGAGACGCTGCTGGTGGGCTGGTACTTCGCCTGGACCGTGGTGCCGGGCCTCCTGCTCTGGTGGCGCTACCGGAGGCTCACGCCATGACGGGGGCGAACGGGCCGGTCATCACGGTGGACGGCGTCTCCCGGTGGTTCGGGAGCGTGGTCGCGGTGAGCGAGATCAGCTTCGACGTGGGTCCGGGCATCACCGGACTGCTCGGCCCCAACGGAGCCGGTAAGACCACCCTGCTCCGGATGATGACCGGCCTGGCCGGAACCTCGAGCGGCACGGTCACCGTCTTCGGCCAGCCGGTGCGCGACAACCCGCCGCTCTACCGCCGCCTGGGGGTGATGTCGGAGCACGAGACGGTCTATGGATTCATGAAAGGCCGCGAGTTCGTGCGGATGATGGGTCGACTCCGGGGCGTGACCGACCTCGAGCGGGCGGTGGACCGGGCCATCGAGCTGGTGGATCTCGCCGACGCCCAGCACCGCCCGATGGAGACCTACTCCCGGGGCATGCGGCAGCGGATGCGGCTGGCCGCGACCCTGGTGCACGATCCGGAGATCCTGATCCTCGACGAGCCGCTCAACGGGGCCGACCCGAGGCAGCGGGTGCACTTCCAGCACCTGCTTCGCCAGCTCGCTGCCGACGGCCGCACCATCTTGCTCTCCTCCCACATCCTGGAAGAGGTGGAAGCGCTGGCCGATACCGTGCTCCTGATCGTGAACGGAAAGCTCGCGGCCTCGGGCGGCTTCCGCGCCATCCGGGCGGCGCTCAACCAGCGGCCCTATCACGTCCGGGTGCTCTGTGACGCGCCCCGCCGCCTCGCCGCGGCGGTGGTCGAGCTGGCGTCGGTGGATGCGGTGCACGTGGATCCGGACGGGGCCATCGTGGTCCTGAGCCGGAATGTGCTCGATCTCCAGCTCGAGCTGCCCCGGCTGGCGCAGTCGGCGTCCATCAGCCTCCGCCGGGTGGAGCCGCTGGACGACTCCCTGGAGAGCGTATTCGGATACCTGGTGGAGCGCTAGCGCATGGGCTCGGTCTACTTCCTCACCCTCCGTCAGCTGTCGGGCCGCTGGCGCCTGCTGATCATGACGGTGCTGGCCGCGATGCCGGTCGTCATCGCCACCCTGATGCTCGCGTCGGTGCGTACCCCCTCGGTGGTGGAGTTCGAGATCGCTGTGCTGAGCGCGATGCTGGCCGGGTCGATCGCGCCGCTGGTGGTGCTCGCGATCGCCGCCCCGGCGTTCGCCAATGAGCTGGAAGACCGGACCCTGGCCAATCTGGCCCTCTCGCCGCTCCCCCGTTGGCAGATCGTGGTCCCCAAGCTCCTCGCCGCACTCACTGTTGCGGCGCCGTTCATCGCCCTGAGCGCCTTGCTGACCAGTCATGTGGCGTTTCTGGGTGACGCGAGAGCCACCGCCGCGGTGACCGTCTCCGCCGTGGTGGGGGTGGCGCTCTATGCCTCGGCGTTCGTGTGGCTGGGCCTGGTGACCACCCAGGCCATCGGGATCGGCCTGCTGTATATCGTGCTCTGGGAGGGATTCTTCACCGGATTCGTGTCCGGCGCTCGGGTCCTGAGCATTCGCGCCTATGCCATTGCGCTGATGCACGGGCTCGACCAGCGCCGGTTCGCCTCGACCAGCCACATGAGCCTGGGCTTCGCCGTCGCCGTGTCGGTCGTCGTCTTCGGCGGGTTCCTCTTCCTCACCATCCGGCGTCTGCGCCGGATGGACGTCCCCTGAGCGGCGGAGAATTCAGCGCGGTCTCGCCAGAAAGTCGGACGTCACCTGCAGGAACTCCCGTAAATGCCTCCCGAAAATCGGGACGTGATCCCCCCGGGGGATGATCCACAGCGCAGCTTCCGGGATCGTCCGGTACATCCGGACCGGAATATCCACCGGAAAAAACTCGTCCCGGTCTCCGTGCACGATGAGGGTGCGTGCCCTGATGGTACCAAGGAACGGCGCGGTGAAGTTCATGTCGTCATAGGAATCCCGGAAGCGGGCGAACTGGCCCGCCAGCTCGCGGACCTGGGGATCGCCTCGGCTGGCGCAGACGCTGAACATCTGCCGGACCGGGGGCGGAAGGCTGTCCGCTGAAACGCTGCGCATGATCGCACGAGCCGGCTCAGGGAACTCCGTCGTGGCCCCGATCAGCACCATGGCGTCGATTCGGTCCCGCTGCTGCGTCGCCATGTGGAGCAAGGTCATGCCGCCGGTGCTGATGCCCATCGCCTTGAAGCGGGTCACTCCCAGCTGATCCAGCAGTCCGTATACGTCCAGAGCAGACTGGCGGTGAGTAAAGGCGCCGGAGGGGTTGGTGGACCGGCCATGCCCGCGCAGGTCGGGAATGATCAGCCGATACCGGCCCGCGAGGCTGTCGGCAACCGCCGCCCAGCCCTTGCCACAGCTCCCGAATCCATGGAGCAGCACCAGTGGATCGCCGGCCCCGCGGATCTCCACGTACATCTCCATGCCATTGACCTGGAGGGTGCGTCCCGGTGGGACGTTCTGGGCGGCGGCCGGGCCGGAGCCCTGGGCACTCAGGAGGGCGACTGTCAGCGTGACGGCAGACTTGGCCATGTCAGGACCGCGGGGTCTCATGGTCGGTCAGGACCGGAAGAAAGGGCACCCAGGGCCCGACTTCCTGCCGATACTGCTTGGCCATCACCCGCACGACCTGGGCGAGGTGACCAAGGTCGTGCACTACCCAGGCGGCCAGCAGCTGACTCAGCGTCACCGGGCCCAGCATGGGGTGCTCACCCCGCTGGTTCAGCTGCGCCGGGGTGAGCTGCCAGGACTGCAGCAGCTCCAGGTTGGCGCTTCGGAGCCGGGCGAACTCGCTCAGCAGCGAATCCAGCGAGCGGTCGGCGTTGCGGGTCAAGTGTCTGAAGCGGTCGTAGGGCTCGAACAATGCTGGGCCGCCAGCCAGGATCAATCGGGCCCGCGGGATCCAGTCGGTTTCCTCCCCGTCGATGAGGTGACCGACGTTGTCGAACGCGCTGAAGGTATCGGGACCCTCCCGGCCCCGGATCCAGGGCTCGGCAGCGCCCTCCAGCAGCACTTGAAGGGTCGCCGGGGTACGGCGGAGTACGTCCATTGCCTGTTCGAGATTGAAATCCATCGAGTCGGGATCCTTTCGAGCGCCGGAACCTCCCGAATTGCCGGTGCATTTTCCGGTGGCGCCAGTGGGGGGTCCACACAAAATTGCCACACCCTCTTCAGGATTTACAGGTATGGCAGGCTTTCACCTGCTCGGCCTTTCCGATCCGCTCACCCGGAAAGTACGGACGACTCGCCTGAGTCCGGGCTATGGGCATCCGGTGGTCTCCGAAACGGCCCGGGGAACCGGACCCTGCCGCGCTTGCCTCGAGCAGTTCCAGGTCGGCAAGGAAGAACGGTTGCTCTTTACATACCGTCCCCCCAGCCGGGACGGCATACTGGGCGCACCGGGACCGGTCTTCATTCATGCCGAAGACTGCCGGCAGTATCGCGGCACCGCCTTTCCGCCCGGCCTCCTGTCCCTCCCCCTCCTGATCGAGGCCTGGGCCAGTGGCAACCGGATCCTCTCGGCGCGCAGGGTCACCGGCGGCGAAGCCGAAGCTGCCATCGCCGAGCTTCTGGAAGACCATCAGACTGTCTACCTCCACGTGCGTCACGGGGAAGCGGGGTGCCATATTGCGAGCCTGGACCGAGGGCCGCTTCCTGCCACACCCCGGAACAGGCCGGCTATTTGAGCACTGTGACAAATGCGGTGGGCGCAGCCCTGCGGAAGATGGTGCTGTGCTCCAGATCCGGGCGGGGTTCGTAATACCACAAGAGCCCGGCCGTCGCGTGTTCCCTGAGGATCCCGGCCAGCGCGGCAGTTTCGGCGGCGATGCCCGGCTCCGTGGCAGCGGTCAGGTAGAGGGTGCGAGGACCGCCGGTGAGCTCCTTAAGGCGTTGCGGCGCGATCCGGAGCAGGACCCCCGCGTTCCACCACAGGCTCGGGCTCAGCGCGATGTAGCGGCGGAAGAGATCCGGCTCGAGGAGAAAAGTCTCGACGATGAACAACCCCGCGAGCGATTCGCCCACGATGGTCGTCTCATCGGTGGAGCGATACCGGCGGCGGATCTCGGGCATCAGCTCCTCGCGAATGAACCGGCGGAATCCGGCCGACCCGCCGACCCGTCGAGCAATGGCGCTGTCGCTGGCCACGGCCGTGGGCCCGGTGAGGTCGCGGCGCCGCTCGGTGTTCTCGATGCCCACCAGGATCACCGGGGCGATGGCCCGGAGCGCAATCAGGGAGTCGAGCGTGTTGGCGATGTGAGGGAAGTCTTCCGCCAGCCCGCCGTCGGGCATGTACACGACCGGAAAGGAAGTGCTCGTCAGGCTGTCATAGCCCGGGGGCGTATAGACGTTGATGACCCGGGGCTCCCCGACCGCCCGGGACTCGATGATGAAAGCGACATGCCGGGGCATTGGATCCCTGGGCGGCGCCGGCGGGGTGAGAGCAGGACTCTGTGCCCAGGCCGGCAAGGCGACGAAGGCGAGTCCCCACGGGAGTCTCATCTCATCCCCTCCAGATCGGCGATGTACTCGGGCGGAAGGCCCAGGTTTCGGGCCGCCTGGATGATCGTCTCCAGGTACCCCCGGCGGGGCTTTGCCGGCGCAGGATCGGCCGAGAGATAGACCTGGGCCTCGAGTGGCTTGCCCTGGAACAGCACCGGAATCGTCGTCCGGGTGTAGTGACCTGCCGGCACTCCCTCGTACTGATCCAGCGCCGCAAAGTCCGCGTGGGTGAGAGACCAGAGCAGGCCGTACACCATCGAGCCCTGCTCCGGCACCATGGTGGCGTAGCCCCGTTTCGCGATCCGGAACCGGTACCCCGGGACCGTGGCGACGCCGAGCACTGAGGGAGCCGCGCAGCGCTCCTCCATTCCGGCCGGGGCCATGTTGGAGCCATAGGAGAAGTACGGCACTCTTGCCGTCAAACTGGCCTGCCTCGACGAAGTGCGTAGATTTCCCGTACCGCCAACGCGATCCGAATACTAGCAGGGGCAGCGCGTCCCGGACCAACGACCCAGAGGAGAGATCCATGTCGTGGACCCAGCGTGGCATCCTGGCCGGCGTGGTAGTGCTCGGTGTGCTGATTGTCATGGATCGAAGCAGGAGCTCCGGTAAACCCGGCGCGCCGGTTGGCGACAGTCCCATCAAGGGAGCGACCTATGCCTCGGCGATTCCCGTCTATCCCGGCGCCAAGCTCGCCGACATCATGGGCGGCGAGTACCGGGACGCCGTCGATGGACCCGTGATCTACACCAGCCAATCCTGGTTTTTCGACATTACTGACTCCGTTGCCACGGTGGCCGAGTTCTACCGGAAGAACCTGCCGCAGGGCTGGACGCCGAAAGAAGCCGACGAAGGGGAGGTGGGGTTCGAGTTGATTCCGGCCGGCGCGGTGGATGGCGAGTCGGTGTACGTGGTCGTTCGCAGCGGGCAGCTGCAGATCGGGGAGAAGGTGAAGGCACAGGGGAGCGCTTAGATCTCCCGGCTCCGAGTCGGATATTTCCCTCCTGATTCGGGTGAGGGAGGCTGGGGACTGCGGTAGTTCGCGCGACGCCGTGAAGGCTCCGCAGCCCCAGCGGGTTCCTCAATCCAGCAGGTTCGCGGGGACCTTGCCCCCGTTCTCGGCCAGCTTCCGGAGCACCTGCTTGTGCAGCCAGATGTTCATGCTGGCGCTGTCGTTCATGTTGCCGGTGTAGCCGAGCTCCTGCGCAAGCTCTTTCCGCTCGGCCAGACTACTGTCCATCCCCACCAGTTTCATGAGATCGACGATCGAGGTCCGCCAATTGAGTTTCTGCGGATTCCTGGCGGCGAGCCCTTCGAGCACTGCTTCGACGTCGACCACGGCCGTCGCGGTTCCCGCCGGCGCCGTGCCGACGCCTGTCCCGGCCGGCGTGACCGGAGTGGTCGGGCGAATCTCTTCCTCGCGGCCAAAAATCTTCTTCATCAGTCGTCCGAATATCGACATGGAGCACCTCCCTGGTGCTGAGCTCGTGGAATGCAACAGCCCCATGGTATTACCGAACCGGTGGAAATTCCAGAAACCGGAATTGAAACAGACACGAGACCGGTTTTCACCACCACATCCTCAGCGGTGCAGCCTGACCAGGGCATTCCCGAGCCCGGTGAGGTACACCGGCCCGCCACCGGGCGAGACGATCACCCCGGTGATCGCCCCGGGCAGCGGAGACCAGACGGCCGGGGTGAACAGCTCCATGCGGGAAACTCCTGCCTCGCCCCGGCGCATGAATTCCTGAAGAACTTCCTGCTGCGCCGGCGTCAGGGAACGAAAAGCGGTGTGCCGCGCGCCGGTCGCCGTGTTCACCACCAGCAGCTCGTTGCTCAGCGGCACCGCGACCCAGAGGTGGCCCTCGCCGTCCAGCTCCAGGTTGTCTACGCCGACACTGTCCACGAAGACCGTTCGCTCGCTCACCCGGCCCGAATCCAGATCCACCCGGTAGCGCAGAATCCGTCCGGCTACCGTTTCACCCAGATAGAGGTGGCCGTTGGGTTCATCGATCGCCACCCCGTTCGCGAACAACAGCGAATCCACCAGGACCTCGGCCTCGGCGGCCAGCCGACCGTCGCGGATGCCGAGACGAAGCAGGGCGCCTTCGGGCCGGGGGATATCCACCGCGGCCCACATCCGGGCCTCCCCGGCCTCCGGAGTGTTCTGGGTACTCTGGGTGAACCAGATCGCTCCCCGGGAATCCCGCACCGCGGTATTGATACCGTAGCGGTGCTGATAGAGCTTTTCCGTGGTACCGCTCGCCACCTCGACCCGGTAGATCGCTCCGCCGAAGACGTCGGCAAGCAGCAGATGAGTGCCGCCGGGCTCGAGCGAGACTCCATTGGCCCCCCCGTTGTGATCGGGCGGCCGGTGGGCATATCCTTTGCCCACCAGGTCACCGAACGGCTTGCTGCTGCCATCCACTTCGACCAGCCGCAGTCCGTGCGCCTGGTCGGACACGATCAGCCGGCCGTCGGGGAGCGCGATGCCGTCTTCCGGACGCAGCAGCGAGCGATCGGCCGGGAAGACCATGGTGGAGTCCCAGGTCCACCGGGGCAGCACCGCGGCCTCGGTCGTGCCGCTTTCCCCGGCATCGGGAGCGCAGCCCGCGGCGAGCAGCATGGTCACCAGAGTCCAGCATCGCCGGTCGAAATGCATTCGGATCTCCTTCCTTGCGAGGGGACATTCAGCCCACACTCTGCTCAGCCGGAGTGCCGCACCACCAGGAAGCACATGTTTCCCTCCAGACTCATCGACTCGATGACCGCCCATCGGCCGGCAACTTTCTCGCGCAGCTCGTCGGCTGCAAGCGGCACATCCAGCTCCCCGGCGCGGTGAAGGATCGCCATCCAGGCGTCCGACCACCGGCCCGACCGCACCAGCGAGGTGACGAACAGCCGGCCTCGGCCGGGCAGCAGGCAACCGGCGCATTGGGCCACGATGGCGGTCCGGTCACAGGGAATATGAAGCAGGTTGAGACTCAGAATGGCGGAGAAGGTGCCCCTCCGAAGTGGCAGCATCGTCCCGTCGGCCTGCACCATGGCGATCCCCGCCGGGAGTGCGCTTTCCGGTGACCCGAGCCGCTTGCGCCCCCGGCCGAGCATTCCCATCGAACGATCGACCAGCGCAACCGAGCGGGTCCCAGCGTCCCGGTACATCGGTGCCGTGAAGAGCAACGACCCGCACCCGACTTCCGCAAAGGGGCCGTCTCCCGCTGCATCGAGGGCCGCCCGGCCGAAGCGTGCCAACGACCGGGGCGAGGTTCCCCAGAACACCCGGTGGTAGGCTGACCGGCCGACGATCGCGTCGTAGACCGCCGCCTTCCGGTCGTAGGGAGCGGCCGCCCGGCTCACGAGCTGGGCTCGCGGCGGCTCACGTGGACGGTCTTCTCGACCACGGCGTGCACTACCCCGTCCCTGTCGACCAGCTCGATCACGAACACCCGGTCCAGCTTGGGGGCCCGGGTGAGCTCCTCACGAATCCCCGCGACGACTTCCGGCCCCAGCCGGAATGTCGCGGTGAGCCGGGAGCGGCCCGGCCGGCGAAACCGGATAGCCGCCGCCTTGTCCCAGACCATGTATGCCGGGCCGAGGGATTTCATCAGCATCAGCATGTAGACCGGATCGACCGCTCCGTAGAGGCTGCCCCCGTAGATGGTGCCGACATAGTTCCGGGTGCGCCAGGAGAGCGGCACCGCAATCTGAACCTCGGACCAGTCCCGGCGGATGTAGGTGACCCATCCTCCGGTTCCGCGATACGCGGGGAACAGGTTGAGTTTCCAGCGTTCGAGCCGGGTGCTCCAGGATTCGGACATCGACCTCAGGACCGCCGTCGCGGCGCACCGCGCCCGCGAGGTGGTGCCGGTTTCTTCGGATCCAGGTCCTTCGCTGCCTGGCACCGCCACGCTTCGGTGATCAGCGGCCTGAGCTCCCGGGCGGTCACGGCGGGGAGCCGGACCAGGACGGCGGGGAACCCGTCGTAGTGCGGCTCGGTGAAGAACTTGGCCGGATCCAGGGAGAGCAGGAAGTCCTTGTCGAAGAGGTTCGCGACCCGGATCGCGATCACCTGGGGCTGAGGAACCCGCGCCTTCCTGGGTGCGACCCGCTCCAGCCAGACCCAGACGAAGCCCTTGCGCTTGCCCTTGTTGCGAACCGAGAAGGCGAAGTGATTCTCGGTCTCCTCGGTTTCGGGCAGGGAGAGGGCGATCCGGCGGACGTCAGCCTGGCTTGCCATTGGACGGCGGATTCCTCCTCCCTTAGATTTCCTGTCGTACCCCTCACGTCCACCCTGCAACCGAGGAGGTGATCCAGTGTCTAGTGACCCACGTAAGGCGCGGATTGCCGGTAGCTGGTAAGACGCAATAGCCCGCGACCGGCGCTGTTCCGCGCCGATCGGTCATGAAGTACCGAGGTCCAGTTTGCCAGGGGGCAAGCTGGACCTCGCGCTTTTCATGCCCTGCCAAGCCTGGTCCACTGCCACAAACCGCCCATGACGTTTCGCGGCATCGGCCGGCCCAGTTGCCTCAGCACCATCATGATCTGGCCCCGGTGGTGCGCTTCATGGGCTGCGAAATAGGTCAGGATGTGCCCCACATCCAGGGGCAGATTCCGCCACACATAGGATTTCGGCGCCGGCAGAACACCGTCCGCGGCGAGCGCCAGCCGGAGCAGGGCTTCGATCCCCCGGCTGCTGTGCTTGAGCGCCGCGATCAGCGCCCGCCGGGACACCGTATGCTGATCGACCCGGGCCGGCACGGCAACTCCGTATTGCCGGCCCAGGGTTCTGGTCCAGCTGCAGCGGGTGTTGTGCAGATGTCCACAGATCATGCGAATGGTCCGCCGGGGCACCCCGGGCACCGTTGCCGCCCAGAGACCGGGAGGGATCTGCTCGATGAGGTAGACGGTGACCCGGTTGGTGGTCCGCCAGGCGGAGAAGATCGAGCCGCTCAAGTCGGGCGGGGAAGACATCGCAGAGCAAGCATGCCATCTCCGGTAGTCCAGCGCAATGGCGAGGGGTCGGGTCGGCGCGTTAGAATGCCGGAGTGAGCCCAACCTTCCCTATCGCTCCCCCGGTCGAGCCCATGCTCGCCACCTTGGCGGACAGCCTCCCCGCCGGCGACTTCCTCTATGAGCCGAAGTGGGACGGCTTCCGCGCCATCGTCTTCCGGGGCGATGCCGAACTCTACATCCAGAGCCGGGAGTCGAAGCCGCTGGACCGCTATTTCCCGGAGCTGCACGACGCCCTGCTGGCGGTGCTGCCTCCGGGATGCGTGGTGGACGGCGAGATCGTGATCGTGACCGAGCACGGCCTCGACTTCGATGCGCTCCAGATGCGGCTCCACCCCGCCGCCTCCCGGGTGGAAAAGCTCTCCCAGTCGGTTCCGTCCTCCTTCGTCGCCTTCGATCTGCTGGCCGAAGGGGGCAAGGACATCCGCTCGGCGCCGCAGCGGGAGCGCCGGAAGCGACTCGAGCGTCTGATGGGGGGACTGAAGCCGCCGCTCCACCTCACGCCCCTGACCGAGGACCGGGCCACCGCCGCACGGTGGCTCCAGGAATTCGAGGGTGCCGGACTGGACGGTGTCATCGCCAAGCTGCCCGACGCCCCGTACCAGCCGGGCAAGCGGGTCATGCTCAAGATCAAGCACGCCCGCACCGCCGACTGTGTGGTGGCCGGGTTCCGCTGGTACAAGACCGGCAAGGACGCGGTCGGCTCGCTCCTCCTCGGACTCTACGACGACCGCGGAGTGCTGCAGCACGTGGGGGTGACGTCCTCGTTCACCATGGCCCGGCGCAAGGAGCTGGTGAAGGAGCTCGAGCCGCTCCGCGCCAACGCGCTCGCCGACCATCCCTGGCGCGAGTGGGCCGGCGCCCAGGCCGCCTCGAGCCGGATGCCCGGAGCCCAGAGCCGGTGGAGCGCTGGAAAGGACCTGTCCTGGGAGCCGCTTCGGGTGGAGCGGGTCTGCGAGGTGAAGTACGACCACCTCCAGGGCGACCGGTTCCGCCATGCCGCGGTCTTCCTTCGCTGGCGGCCCGACAAGTCGCCCCGCGCCTGCCGCTACGATCAGCTCGAGGTCACCACCCCCTATGAGCTGCGCAAGGTTTTTTCGTCGGGGTCGAGCGGTTCCTGAGCGAAGACCAGCTCGAGCGCCGCCTTCGCCCTCGCGTAGGAGGTGGGAGCCTGGCTTGCCCTGGGTCCCGCGACGTTGAGGCGAAGGAATGACCGGGTAATGAAGAGACCCTCGAGCCACGGAATCACGGTCCTCGCTACGCTTGCCGGATCGCTGGCTTCCAGGTCGATTTCCAGCAGAGGCCGCCCGAAGCCCCGGGCGGTTTCGATCGTCTCGAGCGTCCCGCCGGTTGCCGGACCCATCCGGAGGACCAGCGTGGCGTCGGTGTCCTGCACGTTCAATCGGGTGCGGGTCGCATACTCCGGCGACTCCGCCTCCCTCATCGGACCGTAGCGCGCGGGGACCTGCCCGTCCTCGGCGCGCCGGCCCCGCGGCACCCATCCCCCGGTCGGAAGTCCCCGATCCAATGCCGCGTCGAGCGCGGCGCGGTCCACACCCGTCTGACCCCCCGACCAGACTTCGAGTCGCCGGCGCACGGCTATGAGCCGGGGAAGGTCTTCTCGTCCGGATCGAGCGGCTCCTGAGCCGGCCGGAGCTTGGCCGGCACGTGCTGCAGGTTGACCCGGATCCGGGTCCAGGTGGATGAGCGGCCTCGCATCGAATCCACCAGCACGTCCTCCGGTTCGAGGTGCTCCGCCACCTCGGGGTGCCGCTCCTTCCACCGGGCCAGGCCGGCCAGCGCATCCTCCTTCCGCTTCGCGTGGCCGATCGTGATCAGCGGATGTTTGGCCGCCCGTGCCTTGGAGGGCTGCACTCTCTTGGGCTCGCCGGCCTGCTTGCGGTAGTGCGGCGGCCAGGGAGCATCGCCTAACCCGCTCCGCTCCTGCTCGAGTGACAGCTGGAGCAGCGGCTCGAGCGAACCGGCAGCGGAGTCGATGCCGTCGTGCCGGTCGCCCAGCGCGACGAAGCGCCCGGGCATCGTGGCCAGGGTAAACGCAGCCGGATCGCACTCCGGCACCTCGTCCCACGAGAGTGGCGCCGAAACCCGCCCGTCTCTGGTGGGCCGAACCGAATAGGCCGAGGCGACGGTGCGGTCCTTGGCGTTCTGGTTGTAGTCCACGAACACCCCGTGGCGTTCTTCCTTCCACCACTTGCTGGTGGCCAGCGCCGGCGCGCGGCGCTCGACCTCGCGGGCCAGCGCCAGCGCGGCCCGGCGCACCTGGTCGAAGCTCCAGCGCCGCTCGATCCGCACAATGACGTGGATGCCGCGGGAGCCGGAAGTCTTGGGCCAGCCGGTGAGTCCGGAATCGGCGAGCGCGGAACGGACGACCAGCGCCACCTGGCGGACCTGGTCCCACTCGACGCCGGGCACCGGATCGAGATCCACCCGGAGCTCGTCGGGATGGTCAAGGTCATCGGCTCGCACCGGGTGGGGATGCAGCTCCAGGCAGGCGAGATTGGCCAGCCAGGCCAGCGCCGCCGCGTCGCGCGGCACCACTTCCTCCGCGCTCCGTCCCGAGGGGAAGGTGAGCGATACGATCTCGATCCACGGCGGACGCGAGGCCGGCGCTCGCTTCTGGTAGAAGAACTCCTCGTGGATGCCGTTGGGATAGCGGACCAGCACGTTGGGCCGGCCTCCGGCACCGCGCAGCGCTCCCTCGGCGACGGCGAGGTAATAGCGCGCCAGATCGAGCTTGGTGTATCCCGCCTCGGGAAAGAGCACCTTGCCCGGGTTCGAGATGGAAACCTCCCGGCCGCCGGCAATCAGCGGCTCGGATTCTCCCGGGGCGTGGGAAGGTCGCTTCGCCATGGCATTCAAGATAGGCGAAGCGCGCCGATGCCAATTGACCGGCCCGCGGGGCGCGAGGCCTGCTCCCGCCCGGTGATCCACGCCGGGCCGGCGAAACCACCTCCCGATCGGTGCGCCAGCGCCGCCTCGTGTCTTCAAGCCACCCCTATCGGTCGGTGCGAAGCGCCGACTGCACCGCGTGTCGCAGCGCCAGGTCCCGCGGGTCGCCGGTCAGCGCCGTCCCCATCCGGTTGGTGACATACCCGTAGCCGATTCCGCGTTTCGGATCGGCAAAGCCCAGTGAGCCGCCCGACCCGGGCATTCCGAACGCGCT
This sequence comes from Gemmatimonadales bacterium, assembly GCA_035249765.1. Classification (GTDB taxonomy): domain Bacteria; phylum Gemmatimonadota; class Gemmatimonadetes; order Gemmatimonadales; family GWC2-71-9; genus JABFSM01. Next base: position 25,779 of record DATFGC010000096.1, read on the forward strand.
CTCGCTTCCGAACGCCCACACCGTGGTGGGTTTCATGAAGCCAAGCGA
>DATFGC010000097.1:0-2784 GCA_035249765.1 Gemmatimonadales bacterium
TCTTCCGTTTTGCCCGCCGTGCCACGTCGATGGCCTTCTCCACCCAGCTGCCCAGCTGCTCGCCGCCCTCGAGCAGCTCGGCCGGCAGTTCGTAGTACTGCATGACCTCGCCGTCCTCGCCGAAGGGCCGGAACGGTCCCATTCCGATCGCCTCGAAGTCGGCGCGGTTACCGTCGTCCACCTTGAGGTAGAGGGTGTCGTCGTCGATCACGGCGAAGAACAGCTCGCCGGAGTAGATCCCGACTCCTCCGAACATGCCGCGAGCCCGGATGTCGGGCGCCACCCGGCCGAGCTGGTCGAGCACGTAGGTGCGAAAGCTGGGAGAGACCGCCATCAGATGGCCGCCCGTCGCTTGAGCCGCTCGTACTGTTCCACCACCGCCCGGGCAGCGCCATCGGGCGGTACATCCAGCACCAGGACGCCCCGGGCGCGCAGCTCGCCCAGCGCCTCTTCTCGCGCCTCCAGCAGCTCTTCCGCCGCCGCGCGCTCGAACGCGGCGCCCAGATCCGCCGGCCGGTCCGTGGCCAGGCGGGCGAGCCCCGGATCGCGCAAGGTCACCGCCAGCGGAAGGTGCCGGGGCCGGAGGGTCCCGGCCTGGGCCACGAAGGCATCGCTGGCGGTGCGGTCGATCACGTCGGTGAGCAGCACCGTGAACGCGCGCTTCCGGATCCGGGCCGCCAGATACGCGAAGGCCGCGGGATAGTCGGACTCCACCAGCCGCCCTTCGACCCCGGCCAGCGCGTCGAGCACCAGCCGCAGGGCCCGCCGGCCCCGGCCCGGCGGCACATAGGCCAGCACCACGTCGGCAAAGACCAGCAAACCGACGTTGTCGTCGTGGGCGACCGCGGCGTGGGCCAGCTCCAGCGCCGCGTCGATCGCCGCCTCGAGCCGGGCCCGGCCTTCGATTTCCGCGGTCAGCAGGCGGCCCGCGTCGAGCACGATCATCACGTGCTGGCGCCGTTCGTCCTCGTACTGCCGCGCCATCAGCTTGCCGCGCCGCGCAGTGGCTTTCCAGTCGATGCTCCGGGTTTCTTCTCCGGGAACCCATTCCCGCAGGCTCTCGAACATCCGCCCTTCCCCCACCCGTCGGAGATTCCGGAATCCCGCTTCGCGCCGACGCTGGGCCTGGCCCGGCAGGGCCCGGAGCGCCGCGGAGCGGAGATTCGGGTAGACCACCACCTGCCACGGCAATGGCCGCTTGCCCTGACGCCATGCCAGGCCGAGCGGACCCAGCAGCCGCAGATGCAGCCGCCCCCCGGCGGCCTTGCCCCGGCGGACCGGAGCGTAGAGCACCTCCTCCCGCAGCGCGCCGCCTCCCGGCAGCGTGAGCCGGCGCTCGACACCGGAGATCGCCTCGAGCGGCCCCGGCACTTCCTCCCGCACTCTGAGCACGAGCGGCCGGGGCAGCGGATTCTTCCAGCGGTACACCACCGGCAGGGGCCGCCCCGCGGAGAACGCCGGCGGCGCTTCCCGGCTCACCGGAAATCGCCGGACATCGAGTCCGCCGATCCGCCACGCATCCACCAGAAACGCCACGACCCAGAGAAGATTGGCGCCGAGCAGAAGCGCCGGCGCCTCGGGCGCCAGCAGCGCCAGCGGAGCCAGCACTCCGAGTCCGAGCGCAATCAGATACCAGCGCCGCGAAGGCAGAATCACGCCCGGGGAGCCTCCACCCGCTCGATCAGGGTCGAGAGCGCGGCGTCGGCGGTCACCCCTTCGAGCTCGAGCTCGGGCGCCAGGATGACCCGGTGCCGGAGCACCGGAGTGGCCAGCGCTTTCACATCATCGGGGACCACGTACTCCCGCCCGTCCACCAGCGCGGCGGCCTGGGAGAGCTTGAGCAGCGCCACGCTGGCCCGGGGAGACGCGCCCAGACTCAGCGCGGGGGCGCTCCGGGTGGACCGCACCAGTGCGGTGATGTACCCGGTGAGCGCCGGCTCCACCCGGACCCGGCGGACCGCGTTCCGGAGCGCCGCCAGCCCCGCGGCGTCGAGCACCCGATGGATGCCGAAGCTCGCCGCCTCGGCCGATTCAAAGCCGCCCAGGACCCGCTGGAGAACGCCCTCCTCGGTGGCGGCATCGGGATAGTCGAGCTTGCACTTCAGCATGAAGCGATCGAGCTCCGCTTCCGGCAGCGGATAGGTGCCTTCGAACTCGATGGGATTCTGGGTCGCGAAGACCGTGAAGGCGGCCGACAGACCGTGCCGCTCCCCGTCCACCGTGACACTCCGCTCCTCCATGGCCTCGAGCAGGGCGGCCTGGGTCTTGGCCGGGGCCCGGTTGATTTCGTCGGCCAGCACCAGATCGGCAAAGAGCGGCCCGGGACGGAACCCGAACGATCCCTGTCCGGTGAGCACGCTCACCCCGGTCACGTCCGAAGGCATGAGATCGGGGGTGAACTGAATCCGCCGGAAGGTGAGCCCGAGGGTTTCATTCAGGGCCCGGATCAGCAGCGTCTTGGCCGTGCCGGGCGGCCCCTCGAGCAGCACGTGTCCCCGGGCCAGGAGCGCCAGCAGGGTTTCCCGGAGCGCGGCGTCCTGACCGAGCACCACCTTGCCCAGCTCGGCCAGCACCAGCCCGGCGGTGCCGGCGTGCCGGTCCACTTCATCCTGCGTCAGGGCGTCAGATCCTCCCACACATCCTCCACGGCATTCGCGGCCCGGAGCACACTCGATGACGGCTGTCCGGGCCTGGTGAGCGAGTCGAGCAGGGCAAGCGCTTCGCGAGCCCGGGGACTCAGCGTGGTACTGCCCATCCGGGTCAGCCAGGTCCGCCAGTCTCCCC
>DATFGC010000098.1:0-5696 GCA_035249765.1 Gemmatimonadales bacterium
GAGGACGGAACCCAGGAGGTGTTCGTTCGCGCCTGGCGCCGGCTCGGCCAGTTCCGGGGAGAGTCGGCCTTCGCCACCTGGCTCCACCGCCTCGCTGTCAATGTGCTGTTGCGGGAGCTGGAGCGGAGCCGCCGCCATCCCTCGGACGACGCCCCGCTGGACACGCTGGCGGACGAAACGAAGCCGGCCGGCGATCCGGACCTGGAGCGTGCCCTCGCCTTGCTTCCCGCCGGGCTCCGGGAGGTGGTCGTGCTGCACGACATGGAGAGCTACACCCACGACGAGATCGGCCGGCTGCTCGGCATCGGCCGGAGCGCGTCCAAGATGCGGCTCCATCGCGGACGCTCGGCGCTGCGCGGGATGCTGGCCAGGCGGGAGCAACGATGAGTGACGGCTGGTCGGATCGCCTGTCGGAATACCTGGACGGTGAGCTCCCGCCCGACGCGGCGCGGGATCTCGAGCTCCACCTCCGGGACTGCGCCGCCTGTCGTCAAAGCCTTGCCGAGCTGAAGGCGGTGGTAGCCCGACTGACCGCGGATCCGGTTTCGCCGGCCGATCAGCCAACCGACCGGGAATGGCAGGCGATTCGGCGCGCTATGCCCGCGCCCCGCCGCCGCTGGATGATTCCCACCGCCATCGCTGCGGGGCTTGCCGGGCTCGCGATCGCGGGCGCGCTGCTGCGGTCCCGCGAGCCCCTTCGCGTCGCAACGGCCACGGTGCCGGCGGTCTATCTCCAGGCGACGGAAGAGCTGGAGGCGGTCCTGCGAGACAACCGGACGCAGCTTCGTCCCGAAACGGTCCAGGCGCTCGAGGCGAGCCTGGTGGCGATCGACAGCGCCCTTGCCCAGGCCGACCGGGCCCTGGCGGCCGACCCGGCCAACGACTACGTGACCCGTTCGATGGGCCGGCTTCGCGACGCGCGCTTGACCGTGCTCCGTCAGGCCGTGGCCGTCGCCACCAGCAAGGAGTTGTGATGCTCACCGCCACACTGTTCCTTCTCGCGATCCAGCAGGCTCCCTTCGATACGACCATCGCCGTCCGTGCGGAGACCCGGCTCGAGGTCACCGCCTCGGCGGGAGCCATCGACGTCAAGGTCTGGGACCGGCCCGCGGTGCGGATCGTCGCCCGCCCGGAGCGCGGCTCCGAGGTCGCGGCGGTGCTCTACGGCGCGGTGCTCGACGTCCGCGCCAGGACTCCGACCGGGGGGATCGACCTGGTAAGCTACGAGATCACCGTCCCCAGACACATGAATCTCACGCTGGGCCGGAGGGACGTGGACATCACCGTTCACGGCACCGAGGGATCGGTGGATGCCAGCATCGCCTCCGGAAAGATCGTGATCGAGGGCGGGCGCGGGTCCGTGTCGCTCCGTTCCTTCCAGGGACCGATCGAGCTGCGCGGCGCGCGAGCCACGGTCAAGGTGGAATCGACGGTGGGACGGATCACCCTCACCGATGTCGTCGGGGACGTGGATGTGAAGAGCAACTCCAACCATGTGACGCTGGAGAACGTCGACTCCCGAAACCTCCGGGCCGGCAGCATCGCCGGGGTGGTGCGGTTCAGCGGCCCGCTTCACCCCGACGGCCGGTATGCGCTCACGTCCCATTCCGGCTCGGTCTTCCTCCAGAGCCCCCCGCCGATCAACGCGAGCATCGACATCGCGACCGTGGGCGGCGCGTTCAGCTCACCCCTGTCGCACACCATCACCTACCGGACCCGAAGCGGAATCTTCATCGCCCGGTTCGGCAATGGCGCCGCCCAGGTGACAATGGAAAGCTTCACAGGGGGGGTGATCGTCGAGGCGATCAAGCCCCGGTAGTATCCCCGCGATGTGACGTTCTGATCCTCCCGGCGTATCCAATCCACATACCTCACGCCGGGGCTGGTATGCTGGTCTCAAGAATGATTCGCAGGACCGCAGTCCTCCTGCCGCTGTTTCTCGCTCCCGCCTCGAACCAGGGCCCGCCGGTTACGGTCATCGAGCACGTCACCGTCCTTCCGATGGATGGTCGAGACTCTCTCCCTGACCACTCCGTCGTCGTGCGGGGTGAGTCAATCGAGCGCGTCGCACCGTCGGGGACGATCCGGATTCCGGGCGGCGCCCGCCGCATCGATGGCCGGGGCCGCTATCTGATTCCGGGGCTGGCCGACATGCACGTCCACCCCTACGACACCGACGGGCTCCCGTCCTACCTGGCGTTCGGGGTGACCACGATTGCGGTGATGCACGGCTTTCCCGCGCTGTTGGAGTGGCGAGACCGGATCCGGCGCGGCGAGCTGGCCGGTCCCACGATCTATTCGGCCGGCCCCAGTGTGAACGGGTATCCGGCCGGCAACCCGCTGTTCGTTTCGGTGGAGGATCCGGACGGCGCACGGGCCGTGGTCGCCGGGCAGCACCTGTCCGGTTACGACTTCGTGAAGGTCTACAGCATGCTCAATCCCTCGGAGTACGGCGCGATCCTGGCGGAGGCCAAGCGCCGGAGGATGCCGGTGTTCGGGCACATCCCCTGGCAGGTGGGCTGGCGCGGGATCATCGAGCAGGGACAGGCCGGGGTCGCCCACGTGGAAGAATTCTTCAACGCCGGGATCCAGGACTCGATGTTCGAGGAGGCGGCGCAACTGGCGGCAAAGCACGGTACCGCGGTCACCGCGAATCTGTACGCCTACCGCGAGATGCTGGCCGAGAGTGGGGACATCCCGAAGCTGCTCAGGGACCCGGAAATGCGCTTCCACTCCCCGGCGGGCTTGAGTGAAAAGCTGCCATCGAGCAACCGAAGCCTCCGGCCCAACCAGGCTGATTTCAACGGGTACCTCACCAGGCAGCTTCCCCGGATGCGGCGGCTGGTGAAGCTGCTGCGCGACGCCGGCGCGCCGGTCTTCGGCGGGACGGACACGGAAACCTTCGGGTTCGCCGGCCAATCGCTGCACGGCGACCTGCACGAGCTCGTGCTGGCCGGGTTCACACCCTACCAGGCGCTCGAATCCGCGACCCGGCTGCCGGGGGACTTCCTCCGCAAGCATCTGCCAGGCGCCGAGCGGTCCGGGACGGTGACTGCCGGAAGCCGTGCGGACCTGGTGTTGCTGGACGCCAACCCGCTCCGGGACCTCCAGCACCTCCAGCAGGTCCGCGGCACCATGGCGCGAGGCCGCTGGTTTGCCGCGGAAGACTTGCAGAGGATGCGGGACTCGATCGCGGTGCGGAACGCCCGGGTCCATCCGCTGGTGGCCCTGCTCGACAGTCTGGCCATGAAGGCCAACAACGGTGCGGAGGCGGTGGCACTGTTCGAGCGGGTGCGAGAGACCTGGCCTGAGGTCGTGCCGGTTGCCGAGCTGGTGGCGCGGGGATACGGCCGGACGCTGTTCCTCAAGGGCGACCGCCCCAACGCCATCAAGCTCCGGCTGAGGGTCGCGGAGCTGTACGCACGCTCCCACTCTGCCGCAAACGAGGTCGGGCGGGGCTACCTGTTTGCCGGCGACACCGGTAACGCCCTGGTCCACTTCCGCCGCTCCCTTTCGATCAGCCCGCATAACAGCGCGGTTCGGCGGATGGTGGACAAGCTGGAGGATTCTCGTCGGCCGCTTCGGTTCGCGGCTCTTGGCCGGTACCAATTCGGGCCGGTCACGATGAAGGGCGGGGAACCGGCGACGCCACGGAGCCTGGCGCTGACCGTGTCCGATTCCGCGGGGCGAAGGGTCGGTTCGATCCGGTGGGACGATAAGGACTACCGCCTGGACGAGCTGGTAATGGGCGGGGAGCGCATCTGGGCGACGGTCGACGTCAATGATCAGACCCTCGAGCTCAAGCTCCGGGTCAGCGGCGGGGAAATATCCGGCGTGTGGAGCTACGGGTGGGGGAACAATGGAGTCATCAAGGGGCGGGCGTCGCCGCATCCCCGATTCCCGGAGCCCGACTAGCAGGGTTCGCGACTTGGCGAAGGCCCTGGTATGTTCGGATCAGTGAGCCCTTCAGCCTGCCGTCTCACCGCGCTGCTCCTCCTCCTGGTGCCGGGGAGCGCGCCGGGACAATCCCTGTCCAGCCCGTTCGCCACGGTCTCCCAGCGAATCGACAGCACCACCATCACCATCGAGTACTATCGTCCCTCCGTCCGGGGTCGGCCCATCTTCGGCCGGCTGGTCAAATGGGGAGAGGTCTGGACCCCCGGGGCGAACTGGGCGACCACCCTTGAAGTGAATCGCGAGGCCCGGATCGAGGGCCGGCCGCTGCCCTCCGGCAAGTACTCGGTCTGGATGATCCCGGCCCAGCAGCCCGACTCCTGGACGGTGGTCCTGAGCCGCACGGCCCGGCGTTTCCACGTGATGCGCCCCGACCCCAAGGACGACCAGCTCCGGTTCAAGGTCCCGGCCGACTCCGCGCCTCACCTCGAGATGCTCACCTTCTCTTTCCCGGTGGTGACCCGCACCGGGGCGACGCTCGCCTTTGGGTGGGCCGGGACGGTGGTGCCCATGCGGCTGGACATCGTGTCCGTCCGCCCGGCCATCGCAACGGCGCATCCCTGGTCGAGCTACGCCGGCACCTACGAGCTCCGCTGGACCGGCGATTCGTCCCGGCGTCCGGTGCGCTACGAAGTGATTGATCGTGGGATCGGGCTGTGGGTTCGCACCACAGCGGACGCAGTCGAACCGGGCCTGGACACCGAGTTCGATCTCCTCCCCGCCGGCGCCGACAACTTTCACCCCCGGCAGTACAAGAACGGGAGACTGATCGGCGACGAAATGGATGAGCTGATCACGTTTCGTATGGAAGGAGCCCGGGCGACCGGGTTCGAGCTGCGGGGGATCGCCGAGGACAAGGTGCTGGCCCGGGCGACCCGGGTCAGCCGGCCCTGAAGTACTCCGCCGGATCCGTCATCCCGACCGCGGCGAACCCCGCCAGCCTGATCCGGCAGGAATCGCACGCTCCGCAGGCCTGCCCTTCCTGGTTCGGCCCGTAGCAGCTCCGGGTCAGTCCGTAGTCCACCCCGAGCGCGAGTCCCCGGCGGATGATCTCGCCCTTGCTCAGCGCGATGAGCGGTGCGTGCACCGTGAATCGCACCTGGCCTTCCACGCCTGCTCTGGTGGCCAGATTGGCCAGGGTCTCGAAGGCGCGGATGAATTCGGGGCGGCAGTCGGGATAGCCGCTGTAGTCCACCGCGTTCACCCCGATGAAGATGTCCGCCCCGCCCAGCACCTCGCACCAGGCCAGCGCGTAGGAGAGAAAGATGGTGTTGCGGGCCGGGACGTAGGTGACTGGAATCCCCGCGGAGGGGGTCGTGGGAACCGGGATGTCCGCGGTGATGGCCGAACCTCCGAAGGCCCGGAGGTCGATGCTCACGATCCGATGCTCCGTCACCCCGATCTGTGCCGCCACCTTCTCCGCCGCAGCGAGCTCCACGGCGTGCCGCTGGCCGTAGCGGAAACTCATCGCGTAAACCTCGAATCCTTCGGCTTTCGCGATGGCGAGGGTGGTGGCGGAGTCGAGGCCGCCCGACAACAGCACCACCGCCGCTGATCGTGGCGTCATGACATGGAGCCCACAGATTTCACAGATTTCACCGATTGAAAACAACAACCACAACAAGTAAGAAACGGGATAACACGGTTTGTCCGGTATGAAAGGCAGAATCTGTGTACATCTGTGTAATCTGTGGGCCCCCCGGACAAGCGCGAGAATCTCACATTAGGCCCGGAGGAGGTGC
>DATFGC010000099.1:0-9974 GCA_035249765.1 Gemmatimonadales bacterium
GAATACGATCGTCCGCACGGCTCTACCCAATGTCCGCCTCCTGACGCCGGCAGCACCTCCGGCGTCACCCAAACATACCCTTCGGCAAGGCCAGCAGCCCGGTCTGACACTCCGCACCGGCCTTGACCAGTGGCGAGCTATTGTACAGATTAGTTGTACAAGATCAAGGACTCGGAGATGGCTACCAAACGAAGTTACAGCCACGCCCGTCAGAATCTGGCCAAGCTGTGGGACGAGGTCGAAGACTCCCGGGAAGCGGCGGTGATCCAGCGGCGCGGCCACGACGATATGGCGCTGATCCCGGCGGACGAGCTCGCTAGCCTCCAGGAGACGGCCTACCTGCTCCGCTCTCCCGAAAACGCTGCCCGGCTGCTTGCCGCGCTGGCGCGGGGCCGGCGGGGACGCGGGAAACGGCGGGACCTTGCGGCCGTTCGGCGCGAGTTTGCGAAAGAGCTCTGAGGATGGCCCGATCCGGCCGGCGGGCGGTGGTCATCCAGGACGAATGCCTGGAGGATCTCCGATTCTGGGTGGATACCAATCGAAAGACTGCGCTGCGGGTGCTGGATCTCATGGAGGCGGTGATGCGGGAACCCTACTCCGGCATCGGGAAGCCGGAGCATCTGAAGCACTTTGGCGGCAATGTCTGGTCGCGGCGGATCAATGAAGCCGACCGGCTGGTCCACGAAGTCTTTGCCGACCGGGTCGAGTTTCTCCAGGCACGTTATCACTACGGCTGAGAATCCAGCCCCACAGGTCCTGCTCTAGTAATCGTACTCGACGATCTCCGCTCGCCCTCTGCCGGCGCTGCTGTACCGGAGCCCGATGAGCTTGCGACGGTAGGGATCGCTGGCCACGAATCCGGGAGCCCCCGCCAACTGCGATACCGAAATCGGTCTGCCCAATAAGTCATAGAGAACAATGCGGCGCCGGCCGGCTCCCGGGTTGATCAGCGTCTGCACGAAACCATTGGTGATCGGAAGGACCGAAAGCGCTGTCCATTTCGTGTATTGGATCGAGTCGGCGGACGCGGGAAATGGCCGAGCCCTGATTCGCAGTTCACCGCTGGCGTTGACCTCGGCCCATTCGAAGGGCCATGCAGCCGAGGCGATCGTCGCACCCAGAGGAGTGCCTGCCAGGTGGGCGCGCTCCAGGGCCTGGCGAGAATTCAGGAACGGAGGCGGCGTGGTATCCCAGATGACTTGGCCGGTGGCCGAGTAGAGCGTCAGACGCGCCGTGCCGGCGGAATCGAACCCGGCAACCAGCCAGCCTCCCAGCATTGGTCCCCCGTTGGCGATAGTTCGGCCTGCCCCGACCGTCGTCTTCCGGTGGCATCCGCCATCCCGTTCCAAGGGCGCCACGCGCCTGGCCCAGACCTCGCCCGAGTGGTCGAGCAGCAGCAAGGTATCCGACCAACCTTGCCATGCCGCTGCGAGGGGCAGGTCGAAAAGTTCAGGACATCCACCGATCCCAATCATGTACATCGACCACGACCTTGGCCCCTTGTTGGGCGGATCGTACCAGCCATGCAAACGGAGGAAAGCACCGCCGGGTGCGACATGCCGGATGGCGAGCAGCGCATTGGGGGAAAGGGCGGCTCCCTGGGTCTCCCAGGTCTGGTACTTGGGTCCTGATTGATTCTTGCTGCCCACATGGAAGCTCTCCCGCAAATAGAAGGTGGGAAGAGGGAGCTTGCCTTCCACCGCCAGCTCCGCCAGTTGTTCCGGAACCACGCTCAGTACAATGGGCGGCAGGAAGACCACCGGCCGCGTGGCCGCGACTTCGATCACCAGCGCGCGGTACCCGATGCGCCGGAAGCGCACGGCGTAGGTACCGGCAGAAGGAATGGTGAGGCGGAAGGCTCCCTGCTGGTTGGTACGGACACTGAGTCCGAGCGCAACGACCGCAACCTCGACGTCCGGAACCGGCGCGCCCGCGCTGTCGACCGTACTGCCCTCGATCACGGAAGGCGTGCCCTGGAGCGCGCCAAATGCGGGCCGACCGGCATAGGGAACGGCCCCGGCCGCCCCCGCGGCCAGTGCCAGCATCCCGATGCCCCCGAAACGTCTGGTCGTCACCGACTCGCCGCCTTGAGCATTATTGTAAAGATATGGCTTTGAGCATCATCCGCCGGATTCGAAATCCGTTTGGTCTCGGGATCACCTGGCTGGCTTGTCTGCTGGGCTCGTTTGACTCGCTGACCGCCCAGGGTGCGCCCGACTCGGTCTGGGTGAATCTCCGCTCCGGGGTCTACCACTGCCCCGGCACCCGGGACTTCGGCACCACCTCGCGGGGCGAGTACCTGAGCGAGGATGTCGCCAGAGCCCGGGGCTTCCGCGCCAACGGCGGCCGGTCCTGCAGCAGGGCCGCGGTCCCCGATTCCGGCCCGGCGCTTCCGGCCGATGGCATCGAGGAGTGCGTGGTTACCCGGATCCTGGACGGCGACTCGATCCACTGCGCGGCGCAGGGCAGCGTCCGGCTGATCGGGCTCGACGCCCCGGAGCAGAACCAGGAGCCCTTCGGCTCCGAAGCCACCGCCGCCGCGCGGGCGCTGCTCCCCGCCGGCGCGGTCGTCCAGCTCAAGACCGGAGTCAATCCACGGGACCGCTACGGCCGGCTGCTGGCCTACGCCTGGCACAACGGAGTCTCCTTCAACTGGCTGATGATCCGGCAGGGCTGGGCGGTGAGCTATCCCTACGACAACAGGACTCTCTGGCTGGACCGGTTTGCCGACGCCGAAGCGCGGGCCCGGGCCGAGGGGCTGGGCCTGTGGGGAAAGAACGGCTTTGCCTGCCGCCCGGCCGATCGCCGGGCCCGCCGCTGCTAGCGGCGCGTGCGAGTTCTTCGGGTCAGGTCGTCAGCACTCAGGCAGGACGTTCACCCGAAACGAAAGGGAGCTTCTCCCATGGCACGATATGGCAAGACGGCCCAGAAGAAGGTCGAGAAGGTGATGCGAGAGCGGAAGCGCGGCACGCTGCGGAGCGGCGGGTCGGGCAAGAAAGTCACCAGCCGGAAACAGGCAATCGCGATCGGGCTCTCCGAAGCCCGGCGCGCGGGAGGCAAGGTGCCGAAGAAGCGGACCACCAAGCGGACCACCAAGCGGAAGACCTCGTCGCGGTCGAAAAAGAAGTAACCGCTCACCGCTTACCGCTTACCGCTTACTGCTCACCTCTCGACGACCTTCCCGCGCTTCAGGACGAAGTCGACCTGCCTGGTGTTCCGGATGTCGGCCAGGGGGTCGGCCCGGAGCACCAGCAGGTCGGCGGCCTTCCCCACCTCGATGGTCCCGTGGCTCGCGCTTATCCCCAGCGCCTCGGCGCCGGTCCGGGTGGCCGCGGTCAGTGCGTCCAGCGGAGTGAGTCCGGCCCGCACCAGGAAGGCAAGCTCCTCATGAATGTTTGGAAGCCCGCGATCGCCGCCCATCCCGTCGGTTCCCGCCGCGATCCGCACCCCAGCCAGATGAGCCGCCCGGACGAAGTCCAGAGCCCGCGCGACCCGGCGCTTCGCAATCGAGGTATCCGCGGCCGCCGAGTCGGCCCGGTACACGAACAAGGTAGGATCCCAGATCACACCCTTCGCCTTCATGGCGGCGAAGAGCGCGCGGATCGCGGCATGATCGGGCCCGATGCTGAGATCCACCTGGGCCCGCTGCTTCCAGTCGGGGAGCGGCTGGACCTCCCAGGGCGCCAGCAGCGCGTGACTCACCACCTGTACTCCGCCGGCCACCACCTCGCCCGGCCGAGCCGGCGCCAGCGCGAGATGGGCCCACACGCCCAGGCCCTGGCGCCGGGCCTCCCCGGCCACCCGGGCCAGCAGCGGCGGCGCCACGTCGGCGTAGATCTTGATCGCGGTGGCCCCGGCGCCTTTCGCCTCGGCCACCACCTGGCGGAGATCGGTGGAATCGGTGATGGCCCGGGCCCAGGGCGCCTGCCCCGGTGTCACGCCCCGGCTGCTGGCAAGCACCCGGGGGTCGTCGAAGAAACCCGGGCCCGCCATGATCGCCGAGTAGCGGATCTCCGGTCCGGCCAGCTCTCCCGCAATGACCGCGCGGGAGAGATCGGCCAGCGACCGGGCGTCACCGCCCATGTCCCGCACCGCGACCACGCCGCCCAGCAGCGCTCCCTTGAGCCGGGCCTCGGTCCGGTCCCGCCGGTCCTCGGCACTGGGACCGGTGGCGACGTGCACGTGGGCGTCGATCAACCCCGGCAGCACGAAGCCGCCGTTCAGATTGCGCTCCGTTGCGTCATCCGGCAGCGGTTGCGCCCCATCGCGATACAGCGCCGAGATCCGCCCGTCCCGGAGCACCAGGGTCATCCCCGGGCGAGCCGGGCCGCCGGTCATGTCGAGCACCGTGGCGTGGCTGAGCACCAGCGCGTCGCGAGCCCGCACCCAGCCCGCCGAGGTGATCGCGTTGCGGCGGTTGGTGCAGGGGTCCTCGATCGCCGCGAAGCGCAGGGTATCGCCCGCGGGAGTGATCCGGTAGCGCCCCGGATCGGCGCAGCGCGCCACGCCGGCGTCGTCCCGCATCTCGAGCGTGTCGCCGCCGACCCGGAGTACTCCGCCGATCAGCTCCCGCTCCTGACGGACCACGCTGTAGCGTCCCGGCGTCACGCTCAGGGTAAGCCCGCCCGGGCCGGCATAGCGGCCGGGGGCGATGGTCTGTGCCTGAGCCGCCTGAACCAGTACTGCGCTCGCCCACGCCAGGGATTTGATCATGCCAGGAAATTAGCCCCTTCGCTTCGCTCAGGGTGACAACAGGCCAGCCCGTTCGCCTCGCTCAGGGTGACAACTGCAGTTCCCGCTCACCGCTTACCGCTCACCGCTCACCGCCCCGTTGACCGTTGACCGTTGACCGTTGACCGTTGACCGTTGACCGTTGACCGCGGTATCCTAGCCCAGCCCCCACTCCATCGGAGTCTCCCTGCTGCTGATCGCCGCCGCGCTCATCATCGCGGCCGCCATCTTCCTGATGGTGCGCCGGGTGGACGTGCGCCTGGTGCTGCTGGGCGCCGGCCTCGCCATGGCGCTCCTGGCCGGCTCGCCGCTCGCCATCGCCGACACCTTCACCCGTGCGATGGTGACGGCGATGGTGGCGCCGATCTGCGCCTCGATGGGCTTTGCCGCGCTGATGCACGCGACCGGCTGCGACCGCCACCTGGTCCACGCCCTGCTCGCCCCGATGCGCCGGCTGGAATGGCTGGTGCTTCCCGGCGGCATCCTCTCCGCCTATCTGGTCAACGTCGCGGTGCCCAGCCAGGGCGCCACCGCCGCGGCACTCGGACCCATCCTGGTTCCGCTTCTGCTGGCCAGCGGCCGCACCCCCGCGGTGGCCGGCGCGGCGCTGGTGCTGGGCGCTTCCTTCGGCGGCGACCTGCTCAATCCCGGCGCGCAGGACATCCAGGCGGTGGCCGGCACCGCGGGCATCTCCGCCGCCGAGCTGTCGGCCCGGGTGATTCCGGCGAGCCTGGCCGGGGTGGTCGTGGCCACCATCGTGTTCACCCTCTCCAATTTGCGCCGCGTCGTCACTATGGCCACTGCCGGAGATCCAGTGGTCGAGACCCCGCCCGAAGAACCCTGGCTCCGGGTCAATCCGCTCAAGGCGATCATCCCCCTCCTCCCCATCGCGCTCCTGCTCACCGCCTACGCCGGGTGGGACCCGCTCGACTGGCTGATCGCCATCCCTCCCGGCGAGGAATGGACCCCGCTGGCCGGCGCCCTTCCAGTGGTGCGGGCCATGCTGATCGGCGCGCTCTTCGGGGTGGCGGTGGCCTGGCGCGAGGTGCTCACGCTCGGCAAGGCCTTCTTCGACGGGATGGGCGCCGCCTACGCCAGCATCATCTCGCTCACCATCACGGCGCAGTGCTTTGGCGCGGGCGTCGCGCTGATCGGGCTTTCCGAGGCGCTGCTCCGGCTGGCCTCCGCCGCCAACGCACTGGTCCCACTCTCGGCCGGATTCCCCTGGGCCCTTGCGACCCTCTCCGGCTCGGGATCGGGACCGATCCTCGCCTTTGCCCAGACCTTCCTCACCCAGGTGAGCCCGGCCGACAACCCGGTGATGCTGGGCGCCGCGGCCTGTCTGGGCGGCGCGTTCGGCCGGACCATGTCGCCGGTCTCGGCGGTGGTAGTTTACGGCTCCGGCCTGGTCGGCGTGTCGCCCCTCCTGGTGATTCGCCGCTTGCTTCCCGCGCTGCTGGCCGGCGGCGCGGTCGCTCTCGCGGTGGCGCTCCGCTGATGACCGAATCTCCCCTCCTCGGGCTCGATCCCGATCGCCTCGCCACCGAGGTTCGGCGGGCGGATGAGAAGGAAGCGGCCCAGCAGTCCTATGAGCGAACCCGGCGGCGGGTATTCTGGCAGTGCGTGGCGCTCACCCTGACCGGCGTACCCATCTACGCCCTGAGCTGGCGGTTCACCGATCCGCTCAAGATCGATCTCGCGATCGCCGGGGGATTCTTTCTCAGCTACGCGCTGCCCTTCTTCCGCTGGCTGGTGTTTCACGTGAGAAATTCCGAAGAATTCGGCCGCTAGCATGACCACCCGCATCATCGGTCCCTCCCCCGGCAGCACGCCGGTTGTTACCGGCGAACCGGCTTCGGCGCCGCCGGCCCTTCCCGACGACCTGCTCCGGGACGCCTCCCGGCGCCTGGGAATCATGTCGCTGATGGGAACCATCCTCTGGATCAGCGGATGGACCCTGAATTACTTCGCCATGAAGGTGATGACCGCGGCCAATCCGATGCCCGGCGGCCTGCAGGTGTCGGACGTGGTCTCCTTCGCCAGCGCCGCGCTCTCGTTTCTGCTGTTCCTCTACACCCGCCGGAGCAAGCGCCCTCCCGGCTTCATGCTCGATCTGGGCCTCTGGTACATGGTGCTGACCTCGGCCGCCATCGGGTCCATGTGGCACGGCGCGCCGGAACCGGGCGGGCACACCCCGATCTTCCCGATGTTCACCTGGATCGGCCCCCTGGTGCTGATGTTTGCCGCCATCATCCCCACTCCTCCGAAGAAGATGCTGGGCGCGGCGCTGCTCGCCGTTTCAATGGGCCCGCTGGGAATGTTCGTATCGCGCTGGCAGGGCACCTGGCAGTTCGGAACTGGCCAGGTGCTCCTGATGCACTACCCCGACTACATGCTCGCGCTGGTGACCCCCGTGATTTCGCGGGTGGTGACCAGGCTGGGTCAGCAGGTGTCCAAGGCGCGGGAGATGGGGAGCTACCGGGTCGGCGAGTTGATCGGGCGGGGCGGCATGGGCGAGGTCTACCACGCCACCCACCGGATGCTGGCCCGTCCCGCCGCCATCAAGCTGATCCGCCCCGAAACCGTCGCGCAGGGCGGGAGCGAGGGGGCCCAGCTCGCCATCAAGCGGTTTCGCCGGGAAGCGGAGGTCGCCGCCAATCTGCGCTCGCCCCATACCGTGGCGCTCTACGATTTCGGCCGTACCGACGACGGCTCGCTCTATTTCGTGATGGAGCTGCTCACCGGAATGGATCTGGAGAAACTGGTGCGGAGCTACGGCCCCCTCCCCCCCGCCCGGGTCGTCTTCATTCTCTCCCAGATCTGCGAGTCGCTGGAGGAGGCCCACGCGCTCGGGCTGGTGCACCGGGATATCAAGCCGGCCAACATCCACGTCGGTACCCTCGGCCTCCGGCACGACTTCGTCAAGGTCCTGGATTTCGGCCTGGTGAAGGCGGTGGATACCAAGGAAAAGAGTCCCGCGCGTACCGCCGAGACCGCCGAGGGAATCACCCCGGGCACTCCGGATTACATGGCGCCGGAGATGACCCTGGGGAATCCGGTGGACGGGCGGGCCGACATCTATGCGGTGGGCTGCGTGGGGTACTTCATGCTGACCGGCCAGCCGGTGTTCCAGGCGGCCAACGTATATCACATGATCGCCCGGCATCTCAACGATGCGCCGGTGCCGCCCTCGGAGATCGCGAATCAGCCGGTCCCCCGGGTGCTGGAAGACCTGATCCTGTCCTGCCTCAGGAAGAGCCCGGACCAGAGGCCCCAGAGTGCGGCCGACCTGGCCCGAGGCCTCGCCGCGGTGCCGGGCGAACCCTGGGGCGAGGATCAGGCGGAAGCGTGGTGGAGAAGCCGTGAGAGGTTGTCTCCCTGAGCCTTGTCCTGAGCGCAGCGAAGGAGAAGCGAAGGGGCGATGCTCAACTGAGATCGGCCCCTTCGATCGCTACGCGATCTCAGGGTGACTTCCGAGGACGCCGCTCCCCGCTATCCGCTATCCGAGATCCTCCGGCCGCATCGGGTTGAAGATCAGGTCGAACCCCAGGAACAGCGTTTTCGAAAATGGATAGAAGAGCAGGGGGAGGATCACCACCAGCGCGCCGGCCACCCAGGTGAGCAGACGCCAGGGCGGATCGGGCCAGGTGGCGGCGAGCACGCCGAGGAAGACCACCAGGAACACCAGCTCGGCGGCGGCGATGTTGAACATGTAGGAGCCGACCTGGTAGCCCTGCTCTCCCCGCTCCATCCGGAGCCCGCACCGGAGGCAGCGGGGCACCATCCGGAACCAGGACGAAAAGATTCCGCCGGCGCCGCAGTTGGGGCAGCGCCGGCGGAAGGCACGACGAAGGATCAGCAGCGCGCCGGGGCGCGAAGGAACCGGGCTCACGCGTGCAATGTACGTCCTGCCGGAGCGGTCCGGAGCACCTGGTGCCGACGGTGGGTCAGCCAGGCGTCAACCGACAGCTCGCCCGCACCCATGATCGCGAGGGCCAGCGAAGCCGAGCCCAGCAGCAGGGCGAACTCGATCCCGTTGGGGAGGAAGAATCCGTTCGGCGCGTGCACCAGCACTATCGCCCCCACCATGTTGATCGCCAGTCCCACCGCCGCAAGACGGGTGAGCAATCCCAGCACCAGCGCGATGCCGCCGAAGAACTCGAGCAGCGCCACCAGGGGTCCGGTGACCTCGGCGAACGGCACTCCCATCTGGCCGAACGCGCCGGCCACGCCGTCCAGCCCAAAGACGAAAAGCTTCTGGGCGCCGTGGGCGATGAAGATGGCTCCTACCGCGGCCCGCAGCAGGGTGAGTCCGGTCTGAATTCTGTTGCTGGTCATGTTACCTCCTGGTGGTTCTGCATGGTTTGACGATCCGACTCCGGGCTCTTGCGCGTTATGTCTTTCAACATCAAGTATTACAACACCTATTCACTCAAAAAAACTCACACACGACACTTCCGACGAACTTCCCCCAGCAAGTCGACCAGGTTCTGAAGCTTCTCGGCTCCTACGTGTCCCAGCTGCTCCCGGTGCAGTGCCGCCACCGGCTCCGCCAGCCGCTCGAGCAACTCGAGGCCGGCCGGGGTAATCCGGGTCAGGACGAACCGGCGGTCCTCCCCCTCCCGCGACCGGATCACCAGCCCCATCTCCTCGAGCCGATCCAGTAACCGGGTCGCGTCGGGCACCCGGGCGATCAGGCGGTCCCGAACCTCGTTGCGGCAAAGGCCCTGCTCTCCCGCCCCCCGAAGGATCCGGAGGGCATTGTACTGCGTGCCGGTAAGTCCATGAGGCCTCAATACTTCCGATGCCTGGTACTCCATCTCCGCCGCCGTCCGAAGGATGCTCAGGCTCGCCTCCGCTTCCAGGCTCTCGAACGGCCGCTGCTGCTTGAGCTCTGACTGGAGCTGGGAGGTCATGGAGTGAAAGATAGGTGTGGCAACACTCGCCGTCAAGGGGGAATACCCATTGGGGAATGGGCAATCGGCAATGGCAGCCAGTGCCTATTGCCCACTGCCCACTGCCCATTGCCTTCTCAGGGTACCAGCGCCGGCGACGCTCCCATCTGATAGTCCTTCGGCGGTTCCGCCCCCAGCAGGTGCCGCACGAAATAATCCCAGCGCCGCCGGACCATGTAGGGCTCGTTCCCGAAGCCGTGGGTCCGGTTGGGCAGGAGCAGCAGATCGAAATCCTTGTTGGCCTTGATCAGCGCGTCCACCACCTGCATGGTCCCGTAGGGCGGCACG